>JABDPQ010000226.1 GCA_013042695.1 Desulfobacterales bacterium
TCGTAGTGCAGGGTGATTAAAAGAAGCAGCTCCATATCAAAGGAAGACCCTTTATCAACCAATTTTTCTAGGGTTGCAGCCAAAGCCTCGGCTTTGATCGCCTTGAAGCCACACTGGGTATCAACTCCAGGCCCCAGTTGGGGCAGCAGTCCAGCTCGCACATAATTCCGAAAGATCAGCCTGAGCTTATCATGTTCACTCAGACCCCGGGCTCCAGACGGGGAGCAATAGATGCCGCCCGGGTCATACCTCGACCCAAGGGCGCACATGGTATTTGTGTCGGCTAGCTGTTTTAGTAGCAGGCCGGCCTGGCCAATGTTGGTAGACAGGTCGGCGTCGGTATAGAGAACGATCAACTCATTTTGGTTCCAGGGTTTATGGATCGCCTCCCAAAGGCCGTATTGTATAGCGCCGCCTTTTTGGCTGTCATCGGTTGACTTGAGTCCTTTGGCAATGGGCGAACCAGATACAATGGCCTGCTCCAGGAAAAGGATTCGGACATTATCATAGCCTTCCTCTTCGATGATGTCAGCGGCTATAAGGCCACTATTCTCAGGACAACCGTCGTCTACAAAGATCAAGTCAAAAGACCCGTCTGCTCTGGGTCCGTATAACCAGTTTAGCTCAGCTACTTTCCTGCGAATGAAATCTTCACCGGCTGGATGGACCTTCTTAGACTGGATCCGGTTGTGTTCTTTGAACATGGCCACAACAACGGTCAGGTGAGTTTGGGTGGCAAGAGTGTTCAGGTGCATTTTTGACAGGGCCAGTTTTACCGCCAAATGGAGGATAGTCGGGTGCTTTTGCGGCTCGGCTGCGGTCCTTGCTTCTATCTCAGTCAGTTCGTCTTCGGTCGGATGAAGATCCAATAGCAAATCTGCCAGTTCAAAAGTTTGAAGAGATTGGTCTGAGTCAGTCAAGTCCATGGAAGCCGGGGCAGTCGCCACTTTTTCCTGGATCTTCGCCCAGCGTTCGTCGGGCCGGGTCAATCGAGTAAGAGTATCTAAATCGAATTCATACCTAGGTATCGCCCCCTGGTCTTGGCTGAGCAAGGCTGGCAGCCCGGTCAATAGCCTGTTATATCCAGAAAGGTCCAGGTTCCGAATGAAAGAGGCAACCCTATCGCCATTTTCCATGTGATCTCCGAATTGGTGGCGGTATTGGTCATAAAGGTCGACCATCCGCTTCATCATTTTGAAGTAAGTGTCCATTCGATTCCTTTTTTGTAAGATAGCGGCCTGCACAAGGATTTAGCTCCAGGTTCAATCAAATCGCCGCCCTCGTCTCTGGTCTAGTTGGTGGTTAGAGCTGATCCAGGAGACCTCCTGTTGAGCCAACTTGTAAACTTGAACAATAAAGCATCAAGATCATTTTATTTTGATGCTGGATTGGCTATTGGATAACATCCTACTCCACAACTTTAATCAATACATCCCCAAATATTATGCTTATTATTCAACCAATATGTTATATTTTCTCACTAATTTTACAAACCTTTGATTTGCCTCATATGCCAGTATGAAGCATGTATAAGATACGTTTCACCAATATATTCCAAGAGTAAAGTTCGCAAAAGGTTAGTACCGACACTTCAGCCTATTAGTGAACTGACGATTCCTATTATGCCAACGTCCAACCACAATCTTGGAAACTCTGATTATCGGCATAGAACTTTGGTGTTTTGAGTTAGCAGGAAGGTTGCTTGAATGGAGAAATCTCAATTTGCTGGTGACTTGATTAAGTCACAATTCATGAACAACAGGGGGTTCGATCAGAGTTAAGCTTCCTTGGTGGATTCTTCTGCTCGTCTGATAAGGCCCGCAGGGCGACTACAGTCATAGAATTACGGGGACACTATACTTATTCATTGACAGTCTAACATCAAATAAGTATGTTAGACAGTATGGCTCGTATTGCACGAATTGTTGCCCCAGGGGTTCCTCATCATATAGTTCAGCGTGGAAATCGTCGGTTGGACACTTTTTTTTCCGAGGAAGATTACAAGGAATACCTCTATTTGATGGCAGACTGGTGTAATCGTTGTAAGGTTCAGGTCTGGGCTTATTGCCTAATGCCTAATCACGTCCACCTTATCAGCGTAACTCAGTCCGAAGATGGCTTGCGTAAAGCAATTGGCGAAGCGCACCGTCGTTACACCAGGCATATAAACTCCCGAAACGACTGGAAGGGTCACCTCTGGCAGGGGAGATTTGCCTCGTATCCCATGGATGAAATCTATTTATTTGCAACTGCTCGCTATATCCTTATGAATCCGGTGAGGGCGGGGATTGTCAACAGTCCCGAGCAGTACAGGTGGAGCAGCTGTAAAGCACATCTTCGAGGTGAAGACGACATTGTCGTTAAAGTGAGACCTTTGGGGGAGATAATTTCCAACTGGAAGGACATACTGACAGAAGACCATTCTAACGAGACGTATAAAGCAATTCGCAGCCATGAAAAAACAGGGAGGCCGCTTGGCAATATTGAGTTCCTTGAAAGACTTGAAAAGCAGACATCACGTCTTTTGAAAAAGCAAAAACCGGGTCCGAAGAAGCGTTAATTGAGTAAGGTGTCCCTTAACCTTCCGTGTAATTACTAAGAGTTTGATTGTTTATGAAAAACGTTCTTTTACTCATACTTAAACGAATCTTGGCCAGCTTGTTGACGGTTTTTGCGATATCACTCATTATCTTTATCGGTGTTGAGCTGTTGCCAGGTGATGTCGCTGAAACCGTACTTGGACAATCAGCGACCCCCGAAACTGTCAAGGCCTTTCGTCTGGAACTAAAACTCGATTTACCACCCCACATCCGTTATGGCGTATGGCTGAGGAATTTTATTCAAGGTGATTTTGGCAACTCTCTGGCCAATGGCAGACCGGTTTCAGGTCTTATCGGCTGGAGATTTGCAAATACTCTGTTTTTAGCCCTTACCACAGCTGTTATCGCTGTGCCGCTTGCTGTCTTTCTCGGTATGATGGCAGCTTTTTATCGCAATACATTCTTCGATAAAGCGATTTCAGTTACCACCTTGTCATTTATCTCATTTCCCGAGTTTTTTATTGCCTATATTCTCATTGTTCTCTTTTCCGTTCATCTGAATATTTTTCCCAGTATGGCGACGATTAATGACAGCATGAATATCGGTGCCAAAATGCACGCGATTCTTTTGCCAGCCCTCACTTTGACCTGTGTGGTTACCGCTCATATGATGCGTCAGACTCGAGCGGCAATAATCAACGTCCTTTCAAGTGCGTATATTGAAATGGCCGAACTCAAAGGGATCAAGCGTCTTCGAATTATCATTCTGCACGCGTTTCCCAACTCGCTCTCACCTGTAATCAACGTTATAGCTCTCAATCTTGCCTATCTCGTTGTTGGTGTTGTTATTGTAGAGGTTGTCTTTGTATATCCAGGTCTTGGACAATTACTGGTTGATTCTGTTGCCAAACGGGATATCCCAGTTGTTCAAGCTTCTGGGCTTATCTTTGCAACGGCCTATATATTTCTCAACCTCATGGCTGATGTATTATCAATGCTGGTCAACCCACGGTTGAGGCAAACTTAAAGAGAGGAAAAGCGTATAACTTGTGTTTGAATTGTTAAAAAAATCGCCTTTAAGCGCACGCATCGGCCTGAGTATAGTGCTGATAAACTGCATGGTCGCCATTTTCGCACCCGTTATTGCACCCTACGGTGAGACGAGCGTTGTTGGGAATGTTTGGGAAAGCTTTTCATCTGAGTTCTATCTTGGCACCGACCATCTTGGCAGAGACTTATTTACCCGAATGGTTTATGGTGCAAGAAACACCATCGTCCTGGCATTTCTGACGACCACCATATCTTTTCTTCTCGGGACATCGCTTGGCTTCATTGCAGCTACCAAGGGTGGGTGGATAGACCAGATATTCAGCAGATTAATTGATATCATTATGGCTTTTCCCACCCTTATTTTTGCCCTGATGATTTTGTCTGTAATGGGGTCATCAGTTACAGTTCTGATATTCACCATTGCCCTGCTTGATTCAACCAGGGTTTACAGGTTATCGAGAGCTGTTGCCATGGACATAGAGGTAAACGAGTTTGTAGAAGCGGCGAGGCTTCGTGGTGAAGGGTTGTGGTGGATCATGCGACACGAGATTCTCCCCAACGCTATGCCGCCGCTTGTTGCTGAGTTCGGGCTTCGCTTCTGTTTCGTTTTTCTGTTTATCGCTTCTTTAAGTTTCCTTGGCCTGGGACTGCAGCCCCCTCTGGCAGACTGGGGTGGTATGGTCAGGGAAAATGCTGGAGCTATTACTTTTGGAATCTATATTCCCCTACTGCCCGCCGCGGCCATCGCAGTTTTAACCGTCGGTGTCAACCTGATCGTTGACTGGTTTCTCCATTTATCCAGCGGGCTGCATGAGTAACATAAGGACTGTCATGAAAGAAGATAATTTACTAGAGATACACAATCTTTATATCGAGGGCTATTACGAGAATCAATGGAATACCATCGTTGAGGATATCAGCCTTAACCTCAAAAGAGGTGAAGTTTTGGGCCTGATCGGAGAGTCCGGTGCTGGCAAATCGACTATTGGCCTTGCCGCCATGGGCTTCACTCGGCAAGGCTGCAGGTTGGTTTCCGGGTCGATAAATCTCGACGGTGATGAGCTAATGGGTGCTGACGATGAAGTGTTGCGCAAGGTTCGAGGGGTTAAAATCGCTTATGTGGCCCAAAGTGCCGCTGCCTCCTTCAATCCTTTTCACAGGATTATCAAACAATATGCCGAAGCACCTGTTAAACACGGCATCATGAGTTACGACGAGGCCCAGCAGGATGCCATTGATCTTTACGAGCGCCTTTTTCTGCCGAACCCCGAAGAAATCGGCTTCAGATTCCCCCATGAACTTTCAGGAGGTCAATTGCAGCGGGCCATGGTAGCAATGGCCATGTCTTGCAAACCAGACATCATTGTTTTTGACGAACCGACAACTGCTCTTGATGTAACTACGCAGATCGAAGTGCTGGCAGCAGTCAAAGAGATTACTCAAAAAATGAATAAAGCAGCGCTCTATATCACCCATGACCTGGCCGTTGTTGCCCAGGTAGCCCATCGAATAATGGTCCTGAAAAACGGACAACTCATTGAAGAAGGTGAAACCAGAAGACTGATAAAGCGCCCAAGAGAACAATATACCAGAGATCTTCTCAGTGTTCGCATGCTGCGGGAGGACAAAGAGCTTACAGACAAAATGGATGTTATTCTCGAAATCAATGATCTAGATGCCACCTATACGGGAGACGAGAACGTACTTGAAGATATCAATTTGACCGTCAGAAAGGGCAGAACCGTTGCTCTGGTCGGAGAGTCGGGGAGCGGCAAGAGTACCCTCGCAAAGGTTATTACCGGTCTTCTGCCGGCGACCAGAGGTACCATATCTTTTTTGGGCGAAGAACTTCCTCTCAAGCTGGATGACAGGGAAAAAGAATCTCTGAGAAAACTACAGATGATTTATCAGATACCGGATACCGCTCTCAACCCGAAACAGACAATACGAACAGTCATCGGTCGGCCTCTGGATTTTTATTTCGGCATAAGAGGAGAGGAGGCGGAAAGACGAATTAAGGAACTGCTCGTGAAGATTGAACTCGATCCAGATAGCTATATAGACCGCTTGACCACTGAACTCTCAGGTGGCGAAAAGCAAAGGATCTGTATTGCTCGAGCCCTGGCTGCAGAGCCCGAGCTCATCATTTGCGATGAAGTGACATCTGCCCTGGATCAACTCGTTGCTGAAGGCATTCTCACTCTGCTCCAGGATCTTCAGAACGAGATGAATATCTCCTATCTTTTCATTACCCATGACCTGGCGACCGTGAAGGCGATCTCTGATAAGATCGTCATTATGCTTGAAGGCAGGATCGTTGAGCAGGGTGAAAAAAAGGAGATTTTAAAACCACCACATCATGAATATACGGATAAGCTCTTGGCGTCAGTTCCGGAAATGGATTCGGACTGGCTTGATAACCTTCTGGCTGAACGTGCTTCGACCTATCTAGAAGATGTGCAATAATGCTACCAGAATTTTATTCAATTTTATTTGTTCTGTGATACTTGCAGAGAACTATTTAAGGAGGCGACAATGTCAGATCTATCGTTATTGACGAAATTGTTTGAGCAGAACAAGATAAGCAGAAGGCAGTTTATAAGCCAAGCTACAGCGCTTGGGTTGACGGCAGCGATTTCACCCACTCTGCTGTCCAATACAGCTTGGGCAGAAACACCCAAAACTGGCGGTCGTTTCATAATCGGTGCTACCGGTGGGTCGACCACTGACTCCATGGACCCCGGAACCTTAACCTCCAATATGAACCAGAACCTCAATTGGCAGATACGCAATAACCTGGTTGAAATCGACCATAACCTGCAGCCTACCCCCGAGTTGGCCAAGTCATGGGAGGCGACCCCGGATGCAAAAGTCTGGAGGTTCAAACTGCGTAAAGGCATCGAATTTCATAACGGTAAAACGCTATCCGCAGAAGATGTCATTTATTCAATCAATCACCACCGTGGAGAAAAATCCAAATCAGCAGCAAAGGCATATTTGGAATCCATCAAAGATATCAAAACCGATGGAAAATATGAGCTCATTTTCGAGCTCTCCGGTGGAAGTGCTGATTTCCCTTTTATACTGGGCGACTATCATCTTACTATTTGTCCAGCCGGTACAACAGGAGAAGAATGGGAAAAAGGGGTTGGTACCGGCCCATATATTCTTGAAAATTGGGAGCCTGGTGTTAGAGCTTTTGCAAAACGCAACCCCAATTATTGGAAAGAAGGTCGAGGTCACTTTGATGAGGTTGAGACCTTATCCATCGTTGACACCAATGCCAGAACCAATGCTCTTAAGACCGGGCAGATAAACTACATGGACCGGGTAGAGCTAAAAACCGTTCACCTCATGAAACGAATGCCTGGTATTAACGTTAGCGCTACGACGGGTACTGCACATTACACCATGCCGATGTTGGTTGATCAGAAGCCATATGACGACAACAATGTCCGTATGGCATTAAAACATGCCATCGACCGTAAAGAATTGCTGAGCCAGATTTTACGCGGCTATGGTGAACCTGGAAACGATCATCCCATCGCCCCGGTAAACAGGTTTTTTGCCAAGAATTTAGAACAGAGAGAATACGATCCGGATAAGGCAAGATTTTACATGGAAAAAGCAGGCATGCTTGATCACACCTTTAATCTGCATGCTGCAGATGCTGCTTTTGCTGGTGCTTTAGACGCCGCCATAATGGTCAAGGAGCAAGCCAAAAAAGCAGGCATCAAAATTAATGTCGTTCGCGAACCTGACGATGGCTACTGGAGCAATGTCTGGATGAAGAAAGAGTGGTGCATGTGTTATTGGGGTGGACGGCCAACGGAAGACATGATGTTTTCGGTTGCCTATGCTGCCGATGCTCCATGGAATGACACGCACTGGCAAAATGATCGCTTTAACGAGCTGCTTGTAGCTGCTCGGGCGGAATTGGATACCTCAAAACGTGCCAAGATGTATGAAGAAATGCAGGAAATCTGTAGAAACGACAGTGGAACGATTGTTCCCATGTACAACCAGATGGTTGAGGCCAGCTCTGATAAACTTGCCCACGGTCCAATTTCTGGCCATATGGCTCTGGACGGGATGAGGAATGCGGAGCGCTGGTGGTTTAAGTCTTAGGGACCCTGATTGGAGCTGGAAAAATCTTTGCGAAGCGATTGAGTATGCTATCAGTAGACTTTCGACCTTATATCGAGCTTGTCGAGAGTCTGCTGATATAGGAGCAACGATGGGTAAATAAAAAAATATAAATAACCAGGCGTTTCACATGGACTCGCTGAAACTCACCGGTGAACTTACCATTAGGCTTTTCATAAAATGGAGGAAAGAAAACCTAACGCCAAGTTGCAGCCGATTGAAATATTCGCAAATAACTGGATGCTCATAAAAAATCTCAAACTCGAGCGTTTGCCATTAGTTAACAAAGTTTTAATCAGAATCGATGTAAAGGGGATGTTTTTGCTTGTTTCAAATATTCTGACTGCTTGTTGAACATTCTTTCTAGTAAGTAAAACACCTCGACTTGCTGAATCTCTGAAAGAAACAACTTTTCAGCTATCTGTTGGGCCTGCTCTTCTGGACTATTCTCTATCTGTCAGGAATAGACTTGTGGTTCGGTTAGATAAGGATGGGGATGGTAAAGTATCAAGATCAGAGTTTGAGGGCCACGCAAAACGTTTTAGTAATCTTGATAAAAACAATAATGGATATATTACTAAAGGTGAAGCTCCTAAAGGTCCACCACCAAGCGATAGTAGACATAGGAGCAATTGAAAAGACAAGGCTGCCGGTTATGGTCATGCTAACGTTGCTGTTCCAGCCGACCTCCTTCGTCATCGGCTGAACAGCAACGTTAAGATTGCCCTGACGAAGATCTGCATTTTTCATCACTTCAAGAACATAGGGTATCTACTGTTTCTTATAAGTTGTGCTCAAATCTGAGCGTGTGCTAGTTTAAGTCATCCGGCCTGAGACATTTTCCGGAATAATTTCTTTTTTATATGGTGTCAATGATTGAGATTATTAACACCCTCCTCCTAACAACTAGATCGAGAATCATTCATAAGTAACTAGTAAGATGAAAAATAGTAGACGTTCAAGACACTCTAAAAAGAAAAAAGTAAATCATACCTCTTTTATTATTAAAGAAGAGGGTTTGCTCCTATCGAGTCTCATTGGCAACATACCGCACAAAACCCGAAAAACGCTTAAGGCAGTTCTTAGGGATAAGCAGGTTTCTGTCGATGGAGAACCTGTTACCCAATTCGATCATACTCTTAAGCCTGGGCAATGTGTGGAAGTGCGATGGGACCGAAATTTTGAGGAGAAGTCTCTTTGCGAATTGGACATTGTCTATAAGGATCAGGATATTATCGTTATCAATAAACCAGCTGGTCTTCTGACCATAGCCACAGACAAGGAAAAACGCAGAACAGCCTATTCGATTCTAAGTAACTTTGTCAAAACAGAGAGCCCAGAAAATAAAATTTTCATCATTCACCGGATTGATCGAGAAACTTCAGGACTGCTTATGTTTGCTAGAAGCGAAAAAGTCAAACAGCAGGTCCAGAAATCCTGGAATGCAACAATTAGCCAGCGGACCTATATTGGCGTGGTTGAAGGTGAAGTTGCACCACCTGATGGAACGATAACCTCCTGGTTGACCGAGAGCAAAGCCTTCATTGTCTACTCATCACAGAAACAAGGAAGTGGGAAGAGGGCCGTGACTCATTACAAGAAAGTTATGGGAAACGGTACATTGTCCATGCTGCAGATTTATCTGGAAACGGGGAGAAAACACCAGATTCGGGTGCATATGCAGGATTTAGATCACCCCGTGATTGGTGATAAAAAATATGGTTCAAGGCTCAACCCTCTCGGACGTATGGGGTTGCACGCTCAAGTGCTGGCATTTGTGCATCCAACAACCGGTAGGTTGTATAGCTTTGACACAGGTATCCCTCAAGAGTTTCTGAAACTATTCGCCCCTAAAAAAAGTAAAGAGCAACTGACAGCAGTTGAAACTTTAAAAAAAATCTGACTTTTTACTGTTATTTAGTTATAGGTTAGGTGATGCAGTACCATATAAGGTAACCCCCCAGAAACAGGAGCGGAACCTTCAAGAGAATTCTGATGTACTCAATCAAATACTAGAGGAGTTTAACATGAAAAAATTATTTTTAACCCTGCCGTTGGCTGCCCTCATGATAGCTGGTACATCGCAAGGTGTGCAGGCTGAAGGCCGATTAACAATCTACTGCAGTGCTCAAGGTGACTGGTGTCAAAAAGCTTCTGAAACTTTTGGCAAAAAATACGATGTTAAAGTCTCCATGACTCGCAATGGCTCGGGAAGTACATACGCAAAGATACTGGCGGAGAAAGATAATCCGCGTGGTGATGTCTGGTATGGCGGTACATTGGATCCACATAGTCAAGCGGGTGTGAATGGATTGTTGGAATCCTATAAATCACCCAACCTCGATAAAATTGCAGAACCTTACCGCAATCCTGCTGCCAGCAAACAGAATCACTCGACAGGAATTTACATTGGTATTCTTGGCTTTAGCGTAAATACTGATTTATTAAAAGACGCCAAAATGGAAATGCCAAAATGCTGGTCTGACTTAGTCAAACCGGAATTCAAAGGCAAGATACAGGTAGCAAGTCCACAGAGTTCCGGTACGGCCTACACAGCGCTGGCAACCTTCACACAACTACATGGAGAAGATAAAGCATTTGAGTACCTGACACAGCTCCACCAGAATGTCGGTCAATATACTAAATCGGGTTCAGCCCCAGGGAAAAATGCTGCACGTGGCGAAACCTTGGTCGGCATTGGTTTCTTACATGATCATGGTAAAGAAAAAGGTAAAGGATTTCCACTTGAGCTTGTTCCACCCTGCGAAGGAACCGGTTATGAAATTGGTGGCCTGAGTATTATAAAAAATGCCCGCAATATGGATAATGCGAAGAAATTTGTCGATTGGGCATTATCTAAAGAAGGCATGGAAGTTGCCGCAAGTGTTCAGTCCTTCCAGGTACCTACCAATACTGAAGCGGCAATTCCCCCAGAAGCCATACGGCCCGAAGATGTAAAGTTGATTGATTATGATTTTGTTGAGTATGGTAGTGAGGCAACACGTAAAGCACTTATCAGCCGTTGGGTTGAGCAGGTCAAGCCC
>JABDPQ010000233.1 GCA_013042695.1 Desulfobacterales bacterium
CATTTCTACCATTTCAGATGGTGAGTTTATCTGTTGCATGTTACATCAACCTCCATTAATCCTTGAGATTTCCAAGAATTTTACCTATCTTGCTGGATTCGAATTGTCCATGGACATCTTCATTTACAACGACGACTGGAGCCAATGCGCAGGAGCCGACACATGCCACTGTTTCCAGGCTATGTTCATAATCTTCAGATGTACTGCCGCAGGCGATACCGAGCTCTCTTTCAAAGGCGTCGAGAACTCGAGCAGCTCCTTTGACGTGACACGCGGTTCCGGTGCAGACCTTTGTCTGATTTTTGCCTCTGCGAGAGAAATAGAACTGCGCATAGAATGTGGCAACTCCATAGACATGGCTTTCCGGTAGACCGGTAGTTTTGGCAATCTCCAACATGGCTTCATCGGGCAGGTAGCCAAGCTCCGCCTGCACCTCTTGCAGTACTGGAATCAGGGCGTTGTGTTTACCTTTATAGGGTGCGAGTATTTCGCTCAAACGTTCTTCCATTATAGTTGTCTCCTTGCAATGTGTTTGGGCTGATTTACATCTTCTATTTGGTTTTCAGACTACCAGCCAAGTGTCAGATAGTCGTGAATAGAATTTGCTGCTTGTCTACCAGCTCCCATTGCCAGAATTACCGTGGCAGCACCAGTGACGATATCGCCGCCAGCCCAGACTCCCTTTTTGGTTGTCTTGCCCGTTGGCTCCTCAGTGAGGACATAACCCCATTTATTCAGATGCATATCAGGTGTTTCACTTGTCAGCAGCGGGTTGGCCCCGGAACCGACGGCAACAATACAAAGATCGCAATCCAGTATGAACTCGGAACCTTCAATTGGCACTGGGCGCCTTCTACCGGAGTCATCCGGTTCACCGAGTTCCATGCGAAGACATTCCATCGAAGTAAGACGTCCCTTTTCGTTGCCTATGTATTTTGTTGGGTTGGTCAGCAGGAACATCTCGATGCCCTCTTCCTCGGCATGATGAATCTCTGCGGCACGTGCCGGCATTTCTTCACGAGAACGGCGGTAGACAATTTTCACATTGTCCGCGCCAAGCCGCATAGCGGTGCGGGCTGAATCCATGGCAACGTTTCCTGCTCCAAGGACGACAACGTTTTTGCCTATCGGAATTGGTGTATCTACGTCTGGAAATTTGTAAGCCTTCATCAGGTTGGCACGAGTGAGGTATTCGTTTGCCGATAAAATTCCTACAAGATTTTCTCCCGGAATATTCATAAACCTTGGAAGTCCGGCACCGACGCCTACATAGACCGCGTCATAGCCCTGCTCGAACAGTTCGTCAAGAGATACGGTGCGACCGACAACGGCATTGCATTCCACTTTGGTGCCGAGTCTTTCAAGAAAATTCACTTCCTGGGCCACAATGGCTTTGGGCAGGCGAAATTCGGGAATGCCGTACACCAAAACGCCGCCCGGTTTATGAAACGCTTCGAGGATCGTGACATCATGACCTTTCTGAATCAGGTCTCCAGCAACGGTAAGACCGGATGGACCGGATCCCACAACTGCTACTTTTTTTCCGGTTGGCTCCTGCGTTGGCGGTAGTTCCCCGGTGCCGTTCTCTCGTTCCCAGTCGGCACAAAATCGTTCAAGATTGCCAATTGCAACTGGCTCTCCCTTCCTACCGACGATACACTTGCCCTCGCACTGGATTTCCTGTGGACAGACACGTCCACAAACTGCAGGAAGCGCATTTTTACTCCACAGGTTGCGGATTGCCCCCGTAATGTCGCCGTGAGCGATTAGATCGATGAAACCTGGGATATCTACTTCAACCGGACAGCCGGCAACGCATCCCGGTTTTTTGCATTGCAGGCAACGTGCCGCCTCCTCCTGTGCCATTTTAGGAGTATAGCCAGTCGGTACTTCAAGAAAATTACGGGCTCTGACTTTTGCATCCTGCTCAGGCATTGGCACTCTGGGATTTTTCGTCTTTTTTGCATTCTCCGCCATGTTTTCCTCCGTGGACAGAACTGAATTTAATTATCAGTATTATCAATAAATTGATTGATTGAACAAGGTGTCACATAAAAGTGAGTTTATTGTGCATCGCGGATCGTGCAATAGGACTCGTGACATTTTTTCTCATCTTCCAGGTAGGCTTGCAGTCTGAGCATAAGCTCATTGTAATCCACTTGGTGTCCATCAAATTCAGGTCCATCAACACAGGCGAATTTCGTCTCGTTGCCGACTGTTACCCTGCAACCGCCGCACATTCCAGTGCCGTCAACCATGATTGGGTTGAGGCTGACCATGGTCGGAACATCGAATTCTTTGGTAATTGCGCTGACCGCTTTCATCATCGGAACAGGGCCGATGGCAACCACCTGCTTGATGTCACCTTGTTCGAGAAGGTCTTTCATGACCTCAGTAACAAAGCCGTGATGACCGTAGGAACCATCATCGGTACATACGAGGAGATCATGCGAGGCAGCTCTCATTTGATCTTCCAGTATCAGCAGATCTTTGCTGCGTGCACCAATTATGCAGGTTACATCGTTGCCGATCTCTTTGAGGGCACGGGTAATAGGATGAAGGACGGCAACACCGGTACCACCGCCTACGCAGATAACTTTTCCGACTTTTTCAAGATGGGTTGCTTTACCCAGAGGCCCGATAACATCCTGGTAGTCGTCACCAACTTTGAGATCACGGAAGATAGCTGTGGATTTGCCGACAACCATGTAAATGATGGTGATCGTTCCCTTCTCCTTGTTTGATTCAGCCATGGTGAGTGGAATTCTTTCACCGTCTTCACCTGCTTTAAGGATAACAAATTGGCCGGGAAGGGCTTTCTTGGCAATCAACGGTGCTTCTATTTCATTGAGAATTACCGTTCCCTCAGACATTTCTTCTCGTCGTACGATCTTAAACATGTTTACCTCCGAGTTTAACAAAAACCTTTGATTTCAAAGCAAAAACATCCCCTCAAACTCGCTATCAATGGATAGTTAAGTAAGAAAAAATGAACGAATGCTTTGTTAGGCTCAATGAACAAGCCAGCCAAAATTACTCAAAAAATTTGCTTCTGCGAGCGTACCCCTTTTGGCCGTACTTTTCAATCCTGTTTTGCCAATAACGCAGCACCATTTCCCTGATATATTCAATCAATATTATTGAATCTTTTAGCAGGGAAGGAAGAATCTGCGAGTGCGTGACTTGTTCAAGGTTATATTGGTGATAGAAACCAAACGATATTAGAATATTAGGGTGAATTTGTCTATATAGGCAAGCTGCCTTGCCTTTCGGGACCCCAACACTAAGCAACCATCTTTTATCTTGTTCAGAAGCTAAGAAATGTGCCGGCAGGGAAATGAAAACTTTTGAGATGGAAACTCATTGAGGAGAAACATCATCCTGCTCATGGCCTATTTTGTTCAGATCTCCGGAAATAGAAAAATAGTGGTGAAAAAATAGTTGTTTGCAGAGCCTGCATGAGTTAGGATTCGACCTGTTTTTTTTAAACAAGGTAAATCGTTTCACTAAAAGCATTAGAAAAGGGCTCAATCTTATCATTGAGCAGGATAATTCATGTGTCAAATCAGCGTCTATGTTGCCAGAGAAGGGGTAGAGGAACTGCTTCAGGAAGATGTTACCAATCTCGTCGTCGGTGAGACAGGCGTGAAGATTTCATCTTTATTTGAAGGCTCACAAGAAGTAGCCAATACTGTCGTTCAATCCATTGACTTCATGGCAGGCAAGGTTTTACTGCAGCAGAACAGTTGATAACTTTCTGTCAGTTTGTGCCCATGATACAGTCGTCATGACCAATTATTAACAAACACATTACCTATAGGAACATCTATATGGATAATAAAGAAAAACTCCGGGTTCTTCTGCAGCATTGGATAGAGCACAATCAGGGACATGTCTCTGAGTTTACCAAGTGGCAGAAGATCATGGCTGCCGATAAGATGGAATCTCTCTCTGAGCAGATAAAAATGGCTGCTGAGCAGATGGACCAGGTAAGCGATATATTAGCAAAGGCGCTCGATTTTGTTGGCGGTCCAACAGAGAGAGGTGGACATCACCATCATCATCACGACTAAGTGGGAATTTGCAAGCGAAATTAAATAGTAATTGCAGTAATAAAGGCTATAGAAAACAGCTACGTTACGTAAAGGCGGATGAGCAGGGATGCTGGATACCCTGTAGAATGTTCAAACTGACAAGGAGCAGCGATATGAAAATTACAGTAGA
The DNA here is from genome assembly GCA_013042695.1 of Desulfobacterales bacterium. Classification (GTDB taxonomy): domain Bacteria; phylum Desulfobacterota; class Desulfobulbia; order Desulfobulbales; family Desulfocapsaceae; genus JABDPQ01. The sequence goes on from JABDPQ010000233.1 coordinate 4,225, forward strand.
CAGGAATGTTCTTGAAGTAACGCCGGAAAGTGAACAGGAAACAGCTTCTCTAGATTTATTGTGGAAGGTCGTCATTGATTGTCACGGCAATAACAAGAAAATTGTTCCGATGGGCCAATTTGTTCCAGGACATGACACACTTGCCCGTTTTCATATCGAGGGCGTGCAGGGTGGAGTGACCACTTTTTCAACGGAAAAAAAGGCTGTCTCAGATGAAACGTACTATTGTCACATCTGCAATAAGTATATGAATGTCAAGGGTGGTGATCCGGTGCCCCTGTGCTGCGGTCGAGATATGGAAACAATAGATTAAAAATGAAGCGTGAACGAGGGGAGAAATTCCCTCGTTCACGTGATTGTCTTCGAAGG
>JABDPQ010000234.1 GCA_013042695.1 Desulfobacterales bacterium
CGCCTTGGCGGGCTGGGCCGGGTTTCTTGAGGCATCATCGACAATAAACAGACTGCAGCCAAGCATTATGGCCGGGTACGGGTACACGGCAATTGTTGTTGCCTGGCTTGCCCGCTTGAACCCGTTACTCATTGCAATTGCCTCGTTTATGCTTGCAGGTCTCAGGGTAGGAGTGGAAGGTCTGCAGCTTGATCTTCAAGTACCTGCCGCCTTTGGCGGAATTATCGAAGGGCTTATTCTGATTACCGTTCTCGCCGGTGGTCTATTTTCCTATTACAGGATTACCTTCCGGAGGCAGCCGTGAGCATAGATATAATCATACCGCTGCTGGCAGCAGCGGTACAATCAGGCACGCCGATACTCTATGCAACCCTGGGAGAAATTTTTACGGAACGCTCGGGAATTTTGAACCTTGGCGTAGAAGGAATCATGATCACCGGAGCACTTACCGGTTTTTTCGTGGCAAAAATATCCGGAAACCCTGGCCTGGCTTTTGGGGCTGCAGGATTGGCTGGACTCTGTGCAGCTTCACTGCATGGACTGGTCTGTCTGGTGTTTCAGGGCAATCAGGTGGTCTCCGGCTTGGCCTTGACTATCCTTGGTGTTGGCTTTGCAAATTATCTGGGAACCTCTCTTGTCGGCCAGTCTGCCCCGGGATTTAATCCGATGGTGCTGCCGTTGCTCTCAAAAATTCCAGTTTTGGGCCCAATTTTTTTCGCACAAGATCTGCTCGTCTACATAACCTACCTTATCCCGATTTTCATGTGGTTTTTTCTCTATAAAACCAGATATGGTCTCAGTATGCGTGCAGCAGGGGAATATCCAGCAGCGGCAACGGCTGCCGGCCTTAACGTCATCGGTTATCGTTGGCTTGGTGTTTTGACTGGTGGATTTTTTATGGGTCTTGGCGGAGCCTATCTTTCGCTTGCTTATACGCATCTGTGGACAAATAACCTGACCGCTGGCCGGGGATGGATTGCAGTTGCTTTGGTCATCTTTGCTTTTTGGCGACCGGGGAGGGCTGTTTTTGGCGCCTATCTCTTTGGTGGTATCATGGCACTGCAGTTAAGGCTGCAAGCCTCCGGAACGCAGATTCCCTCGTCACTGCTGCTTATGCTTCCGTATGTCCTGACGATAGCTGTACTTGTCGTTTCGTCATGGCTCAGGGGAAAAACGGATGAACCGGCGGCTCTTGGGGTAAATATTCAGCCGGCAGAATGAAAACCGCGGGTAACAGCAGCGTTATCTTTGAAATACAGAGAAAAGGATACATTATGGACCGAAATTCAGATTATAAACGTACCTACCCTATTTCCTGGGAGCAGTTGCACCGAGACTCGAAGGCGCTTGCCTGGCGTCTGTTGGATATGCACTACTTCAAGGGAATCATCGCCATTACAAGAGGGGGCATGGTGCCGGCTGCGGTCATTGCACGCGAACTGGACATTCATCTTGTAGAGACGATCTGCATCTCAAGTTATGATTGGAAAGATAAAATGGGCGAGGCAGATATTCTCAAAGGATTTGCCGGTGATGGGGACGGTTGGCTGCTGATTGATGATCTGGTTGATACCGGACGAACAGCACAGGTTGTCAAAGAAATTGTGCCGAAAGCCCATTTTGCCACAGTCTACGCCAAGCCTGCAGGGCGGCCGTTGGTAGATACCTATATTACCGAGGTGAGCCAGGATACCTGGATACTGTTTCCCTGGGATGCCGAATCGCAATTTGTTCAACCGATCGCGGGCAGTGAACGGTAACTTAAACCTATGGCACATCCAGCAATTATCAGACTTGAAGGCATCAGTAAAGCGTTTGGAACGGTGCGTGCGAATCATAATATTTCCCTTGAGATACATAATGGCCGAATACTGGCTCTATTAGGGGAGAACGGCGCCGGCAAATCAACATTGATGTCAATTCTGGCAGGACAACTGCAACCGGACTCCGGTTCCATCTATCACGATGGGGACGAACAGATTTTCTCATCCACTGAAAAGGCAATAGATGCTGGAATTGGCATGGTTTATCAGCACTTCAAGCTGGTTGAAGCCATGAGTGTCGCAGAAAATATCTTTCTTGGTCATTCAGGTACGCTATGGCTGGGTAATAAAAAGATGAATCGAATTGTAGGCGATCTTACCAAAAGATATGGTATGACGATCAACCCAGAGTCAATGATCTTCGACCTGTCCATGGGCGAGAAGCAACAGGTAGAAATCTTAAAACTGCTCTTTAGACAATCAAATATTCTTATCTTCGATGAACCAACTGCTGTTTTAACTCCGCATGAGGCCCAAAATCTCTTTAAAACGATGAAGCAGATGACGGATGCCGGAAAAGCCATCGTTTTTATTAGTCATAAGCTCGAAGAGGTGATGTCGATTGCTGATGATATTGCTATTCTGAGACGTGGAGAATTGACTGACGTCATGCTTGCTGCTGACGTTACTTCCACCTCTGAGCTGGCTGAAAGAATGGTGGGTCGAGAAGTGCTTTTTGATGTTGACCGTTATCCGGTAGAGCCCAGGCAATTAGTCCTCAAGATTGAACAGCTGCAAGACGAGATGCTCACGAATATAAACCTTCAGCTCCGGCAGGGAGAGGTTCTCGGTATTGTTGGTGTTGCCGGCAACGGTCAGAAACCACTTGTCGAGACGATTTGTGGCTTGCGGCGGCCAAGTGATGGAACGGTTACGCTGTTTGGAATGGAGTGGAAAAAGTTTTTTTCTAAACCAAGCTGGGAAAAGGCTCTTAGCTATATACCTGAAGACCGGCAGGGGCTGGCTACATGTCAGGGCCTTGATTTACTGGAAAATTTCCTGCTGACGACGAGGGACGGTTTTTCAACGGGGGCCTGGCTACCAAGGGAAAATGCTCGGGAGAAAGCAGAGAACTTAATCAAAACGTTTGATATCCGGCCTGCTGATCTCTCCGCCTTGGCGTGGCAGCTCTCCGGGGGGAATTTGCAAAAATTGGTGTTGTCCCGGGAGTTTTACCGTAAACCAAGGCTGATTGTTGCGGAGCAACCGACCCAGGGACTCGATATCGCAGCTGCGGAAGATGTCTGGAATTTACTCCTTAAAGCTCGAGAGCAGGCAGGTATCCTGCTGATAACCGGCGATCTCTCTGAGGCTTTGTCCCTATCTGATCGAATTGCGGTTATGTATGGTGGGACTATTGTTGATACCTTTAGTACTCGAGATGATGATAAGGTTGCTTTGATACCCCAAATGATGGCTGGATTAACAGAGGCTAAATCACCGGTGACAACGACCTGAAAAAACTTCCGAGCTGATGTAACACCAGGTGAAGACTGCCATAAGAGCGTTTTAAAAAGATGACTATGATTACAGAATTGCAACCCCTGAGCCGAGTACTATTGCCGGTTGACAGTTTAGAAGCATTTAGCCGGGCAATTCCTCTCCTTGGCTTATTGATCAGGACGATGAAAATTGAAGCAAAACATATTGATTTGCTCCATGTCGTTGCCGGTTCGTTTCTGCGAGACTATATGAAATCGATCAATATTGCAGCAGGTGAAGTGCCCTCACAGGAGGATATCCACCACCTGCGAAAGCGTTATATTGATGATGTTGTTTTGCCGTTGATGAGCCATGCCGGTGAATTACTCAGGAAGGAAACAGCAGGCCTGGTACCTGGCGTATTGATGGAGGACGGAGATCCTGTCAAGATTATCAGTTCTGTGTGTCAAAAAGGGTTTTATTCAACTCTGGTGATCAGCAGGCGTAATCTGGCTGAGAGATCAGAAAAGCTTACCGGCAGTGCTGTCGCCGGGGTGCTTCACCGACACGCAGAGGCAACGATATATCTGGTCGGCGATGCACCAACTCCAACGGGAATATCTGTGTTTTCGCGCACCTTGATAGGCATCGACGGTTCGCCTGCGAGCAAAAATGCGGTAAGAGAAGCAGGCATCTTGTTATCGAGGGTAAATAGCCAAATAGAAAAGGTTCTTCTTGTTCATGTTCTTGACCAGTCCTGCTACTACGATGAAGATGGTGTTACCTGCATTCAGGCTGGAACGCTTGGACAGCAGGCACTTGAAGAAGCCGGAAATCTGCTTGTTGCTGCTGGTGTTGACCCGGCAAAAATAACCACGGTCATTCATTTTGGTAAACCGGGGACAATTCTCGCCGAGGAAGCAATTGGCTGTGATGCAACACTTATTTTTATCGGCAGACGGGATCGTTCGCGAATGGCGCAGGTCTTTCTGGGTTCAGTCTGTACCGATATGATCCAAAACTGTCAGGAACGTACGATAATTCTCACCAGCTGATCAGTTCCATCAACACGTCAATACGTCATCACTAGTTGTCCTGCAGAAGGTTATGCATCATGAGTTGAGGTACTTAATTCTGCTTTTGCAATAACCTTTCATCTTGCAATCATCCACTTGCCGTCCCGGATTCAGGCTGTTATCATGGCACTAGAGCAGCCTGAAGTGCAGTATCACCTTGTTTGAGAGCATGCAGATGAGCAAACGCATAGAGTTGATAAAGCCGTCGACGCGCACATTTTTCAGGGAATCAAAAAAGCTCGGTCGTTATGGCTTGGCTGAGTGGCTGCACGGCTATGTGTATGGAAGGTGGATATATCATTATATCGGTATTGGTACCGGTGAACATTTCCTTGTTAAAACACTCAAACCGATCGCTAATTTGCTCCTTTGGTTTTTTAATAAAGCTCTAGGAACCGGATCTCAGCAGAGTGATTTCTCATTTGCAGACTCATATCATGGAAAAGTGGTCACACTCGAGAACGCCCGCTGTTTGGTGACGGTGAACGAACCGATTATTTTACCGAACCTTGAGAAGGTCGTACCCTATAGCCGTGCCAGAGATATCATTCTGCGGAATCCTGATCACATTGCGGTCATGGCCTGCCCGTGCCGCTCCGTTCGGGAAAACCCGTGCCTGCCACTTGATGTCTGCATCATTGTTGGCGAGCCGTTTACCAGTTTTGCAGTTGAGCATCATCCCGGCAAAGCACGTCACATAAACCAGCATGAGGCGATGACGATTATTGAGGCAGAAAACAGACGAGGTCATGTCGCGCATGCCTTTTTTAAGGATGCTATGCTGGATCGATTTTACGCCATCTGCAATTGTTGCAGCTGTTGTTGCGGAGCAATGCAAGCCCATAGGAACGGTACTCCGATGCTTGCCTCCTCTGGATACGTATGCAGCTGTGATCATGATACATGTGTTTCATGTGGAACATGTGTTGAGCTCTGTCAATTTGCGGCCCTTGACCTTGATGGCCAAATGGAGGTGAAAGTGGCGAGTTGTATGGGCTGCGGTGTTTGTGTGAATAACTGTCCGGCAGAAGCCCTTACTCTTGTGCGGGACGTCAGCAGGGGGGAACCTCTAGAGATTCACAATCTGATGTCTGCCGCTCAGCAGAATAAGGCGGGCATTTCAGCTCGCTGAAGGGCGTAGGCAGTAGTATCTAAATGCTGCTGACCGCCTGATTACCGGCACAAAAGATAGATACCTCTTTTCGATGATGTTTTTCCGGGATATATGGAACCACCTTATGGTATGTTGATTGCCGTTAACATGCTAGGTATCGTGTCTTTAGATTGGAGTTATTCATGTATTACGCGCCATATCTCAAACGAATTTGCAAGGTAGCCACTCTGGCGATTTTGATGATTTTATACGGGCATCCTGGATTTGCTGCGGATGTCTCATTTCGCTGGGCAGTTTTAGCCGATTTTGGAGACGGCATGCAGGGACTTGATTTCTCTGAATCTCCAGCTGTTCGGTCAGGGACGGCCTTGCAGATCTATCTTGAACATCTTGAGAATTGTCATATCTATCTCTTTCTGCTTGATTCCAATGAGGAACTTACCCCGTTGTATCCGGTTGATAAGGGATACTACAATTACGGTTTTCCTCGCGGACCAAAATTCATTCCTCCAGAAAACCAGAGTTTTACGTTTGTACCTCCACCAGGAATTGAAACATTCTACCTGATCGGTTCTGCTGATCGATTATTTCAAATTGAACGACTCACTGAAGAATTTCTGCAAAACCCGGGTCACCTGGGACAGCAGAAATTACTGCTTGATGAAATTGAATCAATGATGGCCGGTAAAGAGAAAAAATCCAAGCGATCTGAAGATAGAGAAACGGTAGAGAAAAAAGTAAGGACTGATCAGGGAATCACCAAAACAACTTTTCGGGCGGTCGAAGTTGATATTGCCGATTTTTACGGTAGAAAATTACTGCTGGACCATCAATAAATCTGCTGGTTTCTTAACCTTTTTAAGGCTGGTTATTGACGCAAAAGCATCCAGGTGCTGCCCGCAGCGATAGTGTTTTGAAGGAGTGATTTTATGAAGTTACTGACTACTCCCAGAATGGACCGTTGTATCGGCTGTCATTCTTGTTCTTTGGCCTGTGCCCGTTTAGTCCATAAACGGCTTTCTTGGTCATCATCTGGAATTCGCATTCACTCCTCGGGTGGCTTGTCGACCGGATTTGTGGCCTTGAGATGTCTCGGTTGCGCCCCGGCCCCTTGTGCCGCTGCCTGCCCAACAGATGCACTTAAGCAACGTGATGGCGGCGGTATCTTCTTTAAGAGAAAGCATTGTATTAGATGTTCGGCATGCGTGCCGGCCTGCCCGGTTGATGCTATCTACCAGGATGAAAGAAATGATGTGTTTGTATGCATTCACTGTGGGCGCTGCGTCAGTTTCTGTCCTCATGACTGTCTTGAGATGCAAGAAGTCGAAGGAATGAGTGAGGTAGTGATATGAGATATGAACATTTCAGAGTGCTAATGGTTGATCTTGAGAGTGGTAAAAGTTCGCCGATTAATATTGACGGCCGCGATCAGGTGGCCGGAGGGAGTGGTCTGGCAGCACTGCTTTTCACGATATATGGCAAGCCGGAACTGGATTGGGACCACCCAATGCAGCCTTTTATTTTGGCCATAGGACCGTTGACCGGCTATTTTCCTTTGATGAGCAAAAGCGTCTGTTCATTTATGTCTCCTTATCACAATCAATATACCGAAAGTCATGCTGGAGGTCGCTCAGCTTTGGCGCTCTTTTTCGCCGGCTATGATGCGCTGGTAATTACCGGCAAAGCGAAGACATTGAGCTGTCTTTCAATCGGTTCGCATCATGTCATTAGGAAAGATGCCGGGTTCATGAAAGGTATGAATGCAGCCAGTGCGGGAAAGTTGATCAGACGTATGTTCAGTAAATCTTCTGGACATCGATCAATTCTCAGGATTGGGCCGTCAGGTGAGATTGGCTCTGCAATGGCCTGTATTAATGTTGATTCATATAGACATTTTGGCAGGATGGGAGGTGGTTCGGCTCTTGGAATTAAGAACCTTAAAGGACTTATCATTAATGGAGAGAGCAGTTTTGAGGCGCCAGCCGATAAGGCATATCGGAAAGTCTTTGAGAAAGTCTATGAGAAGGTGACGTCAACAGATATGATGCGCAAATATTATCATCTTGGAACACCTTCTAATCTGCAAGGTTTAAATGACATAGGATCTTTGCCTTGGCGTAACCTGCAGTCTACCAGCGATCCATCGATCAGTTCCATAACCGGTGACATGTTTGCCGATAAGACCTTGCTCCGCAATGGGGCCTGTTCCGGCTGCCCGGTAGGTTGTATCCATCTTGGTTTTTTCAGAGACAGGTTCAAAGAGGCTGCGCGCTATCTTTATCATCAGGTGCCATATGATTATGAACCGATATTTGCCGCAGGCACCATGCTTGGTGTGACCGATTGTTTTGATATCCTACGTATCCTCGAAGAGTTAGAGCGAGTAGGTCTTGATGCTGTATCGGCAGGTGTGGCTCTGGCATGGGCCACGGAGGCTTTTGAGCGAGGGTTGATCAATGAGCAGGAAACGCTTGTCAGATTGGCATTTGGCAATGCCGATGGTTATCAGGAGGCGGCAGAACATCTCGGTCGCGGCACGAATGAATTCTACCGTGTTCTTGGCATGGGCACGCTGAGAGCTGCTGCAGAATATGGTGGCGAGGAGTTTAGTTGCGTACTCGGTCAGGAAATGGCGGGGTATGCCACCGGTGAATTGTATTTTGCTGCCCAGGCACTTGGTTTCAGGCACTCACACCTTGATACGGGGGCCTATTCCTGGGATCAGAAGCATAGCGATCAGGATGTCAAAAAAGGGATCGATTTTTTACTGGCAGATGAGCCTGGAAGGGCTTTTCTTACTTCAATGGTGTCTTGTCTCTTTGCACGCTCAGTCTATACCAACGAACAGCTGGCAGAGTGTCTGGCAGTCTCCGGGTACCAGACACTGGCGGACTCAATTGAGGAAACTGCAGAATATATCCGGACATTGCGATGGAAAGTGAGGATATCGACGGGTTTTAATCCTGACAATATCGCCATTCCACGACGATTCTACGAGGTTAAAACGTGGAAAGGTCGAATAGATGGCAGCTATCTTGACCAGGTTAAAAAAGAGTATGGTCGGAGAATAATGGCGCTTGCAGGGTCTGATAATTAGCTCTCTCAGAGACAATTCTTCCCAGTTCGTTCCGGCTTATATCGGTAAGAATAGGTACACCATCAGGATGGATACTACGTGAAATGGCATAAATGACTCGGTTGATACGAGAGCTCGAGGCTTTGCAGACGCATAGTTTCAGCTTGCACCATTCTCATCTTTCATCAACTTGTAATTAACGGAGTCAATCAGTGCCTGCCAGCTTGCTTCGATGATGTTTACCGAAACGCCTACCGTGCGCCACTGACATTTGCCGTCCGTAGTTTCCACAAGCACGCGAACTTTAGCTTCAGTGCCATATTCGCCGGAGAGAACACGGACCTTATAATCGGTCAGGTCCATTTCTTCCAGGCAGGGATAAAATCGTGTCAATGCTTTTCTCAGGGCTTTGTCCATAGCATTAACCGGACCATTACCCATGGAGGCTGTATGTACTTCATGACCGCCGACATAGAGCCTGATGGTTGCCTCGGTTAAAGGTAATCTGTCCATCCGGTATTTGTTGTTCATGACCCGAATGCCGTCAATTCTGAAGAATTTGCGTTGCAGTCCAAGGGCATTGCGCATCAGGAGTTCAAAACTGGCCTCGGCCGCTTCATATTTATAGCCTTGGTTTTCCTTGTCTTTTAATTCGCTGATGATTGAAGCAAGAAGTGGATCGTCCGGTTTGAGGTTGAGCCCCCATTTCTGAGCTTTGTGCAGTATGTTTGAGCGTCCTGCCTGATCGGAGATCAAAATGCGACGGTGGTTACCAACAACCTCAGGCTTAATATGTTCATAGGTCAGCGGGTTGCGTTTGACTGCACTGACATGGATACCACCTTTGTGGGCAAAGGCTGATTCGCCAACATAGGGCTGATAGCGGTTATTTGACAGATTTGCCATCTCATTGACGAGTCGTGAGGTGATAAAAAGTTGATCGATGTGGTCTTTTACCTGACAATCTAGTCCCATTTTAAAGACAAGCGCCGGTATGATTGAGGTGAGATTCGCATTGCCGCAACGCTCCCCATAGCCGTTGATTGTACCTTGAACATGGTCAAGACCATAATCAACAGCAAGCAAAGCATTGGCAA
>JABDPQ010000238.1 GCA_013042695.1 Desulfobacterales bacterium
GTCAGGGATCTGCAACCGCCATGTTTTCGTGAAAGTGAGTCGCTAACCCTGACAGCAAGTGCCGACAGGATATCATGGATCTCATCGATATCAGCGGTGTCCTCTTGTAGCGTGCGCTCAGCGCCAATGGATTTTCTGGTACGACTTGTCCTGACCGGCCGTGGATCATTTCCCCTGACTATATCGTAGTAAAATTTACCGGCCTTTCCAAAACGTTCAATGAGATCCTCCAGCGACCAGGCAAGCAAGTCGGCCCCTGACGTAATGCCGAGTGATTCCATCTTCATTTCAGTAACCTTGCCAACTCCAAAAAATTTTCCAATGGGCAGCTGTGCAAGAAAATCAGGCACCTGGTGTGGCTCGATGACACTGATCCCGTTTGGTTTGTTTAGATCTGAGGCAATCTTGGCCACGAACTTATTGCATGAAACCCCGGCTGAGGCCGATAATCCCGTTTCATCGAAGATTTGTCGGCAGATATGGTGCGCGAGTAGTGTAGCTGATGTCTGCCCCATATTATTTAAGGTTATATCTAAGAATGCCTCGTCAAGAGATAACGGTTCTATATTTACTGTATATTGTTTAAAAATATCCATGATACGGCTGGAAAACTCTTTATAGCGGTACATTCGAGGGGGAATAAAAACTGCGTAACGGCAACGCTTAAAAGCCTGGGCACAAGGCATGGCAGAGTGAATGCCAAATTTTCGCGCCTCATATGAACAGGCTGCAACAACGCCACGAGAGTGTGGTGCCCCTCCGACAATGACCGGTTTTCCCTTTAATTCCGGGTTATCCAATTGTTCGACTGAGGCGTAAAAAGCATCCATGTCGATATGAATAATTTTTCTGCCGCTGTTCATGACTCCATCTGCTTCAAAATAATAATTGCTGGGAAGCTACAACACCCTATGTTACCTTGTGTTTTATATTTATTGTAGCAACTGTTTTGTCAATCAACAATTGACGCGGTTGGCTTGCCATTTTGCCTTCCTGGCTTCATTATTCTATCGTCACACAGCGAAGCTATGCTCTGCCGTTCGCTACTCGCAGGAAGATAAAATTGTATTGCAACCTCAGGTCATTTTTCATTTGACATGACACTCATTACTCAAATTATGAGAACAGAGCAATTGCCTGAAATCATACCATGACTGAATTGAAAAAAAGAGAAATCATTGAAGCCAGCAGCCTTTTTAAGGGGCTTCCAGCAGGTCAAATTGATGAAATTACTCGATTGATGGTGGAAAAAAAATATGGTAGGGCGGAAACCATTTTTTTTGAGGGTGATGATGCCGATGGATTTTATATCGTCTCAACGGGCCAAGTAAAGGTATTCAAGATGAACCCGCTTGGCAAGGAGCACATTCTTCATATATTTGGATCTGGAGAACCGATTGGAGAGGTGCCGGTATTTCATGGAGAACCATTTCCTGCCAGTGCAGAAACTCTTGTGAAAAGCAGCTTGCTCTATTTTCCACGTCGGAGTTTTGTTAAGCTGATTGAAGAGAATCCGGCAATTTCTTTAAATATGCTTGCGCTTCTTTCTATGCGTTTACGACAATTTGCAAAGCAGATAGAAAATTTGTCCTTAAAGGAAGTCCCTGCACGGCTTGCCAGTTATCTGCTATATGCTTCAGAAGAACAGGGGAGGGGAAATATCGTGCACTTAGAGGTTTCTAAGGGGCAGCTTGCAAGCCTGCTTGGTACGATTCCTGAAACGCTGTCACGGATTTTCGCAAAAATGAGTGATGCAAAACTCATTAAGGTAGAAGGTAGGATAATTACGATCATTGACCAGGAAGCTTTGGCTGGAAAAATCTAATAGTTTTGCTGAAATAATCCAATAATTTCAATTAAATTCAATTTTTGAGCTATCATTTGCCTAGATATGATGTAGCTGAACGAGGTGATTCTGAATAGTAAGCAAAAGAGATTTTATCCTGCATTGAGAATAGGTAACGTCCATCCTCAACCGTCACCTGTGGTGGAATGCGATTTCTTTCAAAAAAATCATACCCTTGCTTGAGATTTTCCCAGAAGGGAAGCCAGCGTGAGGTTTTATAGTTAGTGAGATTTTTATCGGTCAGCCGGAATGGAAAAATGTGCACTTGAAAAGTAATCTGCCCATGTGCCAAGGCTGCATCTGCGAGGCTATATATTTCGTCCATAAAATAGTCCGTCATTGCGTAGCAGCCAACTGATGAGCAACGTCCATGAATCATTATACCACTGCCGGTGCGCTGGTGGAGGAGATCATACTCGTTTGGATAGCCAAGATTGAAGGCCAGGTGATATTTGCTCCATGGATTCATCTGGTCAGCACCAATCCGGTAAAACCCCTCTGGGCTCTGTCGATCTCCTTCAGTAGTCTTTGGGCCTAACGAACCGGATCTATAACAAATAATGTAGGTTTTAAACAATTCGTAGCGGTTGTTATTAGTACCAAGCCATACTTCAAGCTCATTTGTTTGCTTAAATATCCTGATAAAGATTGGATTACCGAGCGCGAATTTTTTTCTGCTCAATGCTTTGGTTAATCGTGGATACACGCGTGAATATGCCTCAATTGAAACATTGCTCCATGGCATGTCTTCGTCTGAAATGGCCTGAGCAGGAAATACGAGCATCAGTGCAAAATAAACGAGCAAAGGAAGAATATAATTTTTTCGCTTTTGAGTTAATGGCATATATGCAAGATATAACTTAAATAGCGAGGTATCGCTTGTCCATCTGATTTACTACTTGTCGGACACAGTAACAGGATCAATTCAATGTTGTCCAGTTCAATGGTGAAACGTCGAGAGAATTGCCCAGAGGAGATGTTTGATTAATTAAGAACAGCTAGAATTTCAGCAAGAGATTTTGCTCTCGCATCAGGAACAGGACCGGTGATGTGGAAAATCTATGTGCTACCCCATATTCCCCATAGCAGCCTCTATCTCGATTTGCAATCGAAGGTTCAACAGGCAACGGCTCTTTTGTTACAATTACTTCTGAAAATACTTGTTAATGTGGGGTATCCTGCTAATAGAGAATACTATTCATCAGCGGCTCTGATGGTTGCTGTATGACCTGGCTGCCATCGTCAATCTTTGAATTAAACATGGCAAGGACGTTTCTGTCCATATAAAGCCTGTAGTTTTTGGAGGATATTATTTTTGCATTGGCAGGATTAATTAATCGGGCGGAGATATACATTGTCCGCTGGGCCTGAGAAACAGTACCGACCAGGACTGCCTGGGCCTTTTGACTCGGCTTGATTTGTGAAAGATCTCTGGATAATATCGTTTCTCCTGATTGTTGATTGATCGTGATCCGTTTGCCAAGTTTAATCTCATTGACTGCATATCCTTTCTGGACAAAGCGGGAACCGATATGGTCTTGCAACAGCCGGCCGAAATGCGAGGTGGATTTCAGGTCATTATTGTCTACAAATGTTGTGGTTAAAACGGCCGTCTCATTGTGACGCGTTACCAGCGGTGGAAAAGCCTCTGTAATAAGATCATCTGCAATATCGTAGGAGTAATCCACCAGGTTCACGTCCTTGCCAAGATAACTTTCCAGTGGTGTTTCGTTAAATGCCGAACATGATGAAACAAGGACGGCCAGAGCCAAAAAAATGATGACTTGTGTTTTTGATGCCATTCTTGGGTTGTTTGTATACATGAATTATCCTTCCTATGGTTTTCTGCTGAAAGAAATTATATGCCGGTTGTCTCATTTGCATAAGGGAAATCAAGGAGTTGTTTCGATTGTTCTGAAATTGGGCGGCTTACAGCGGGTTGCTGTCCCAACGGCGATGAATGATCACTCGTCAACTCTATTTCGGTAGTATTGGAGTGCGTTTGATAATGCCAGGAGTCGGCATCATTTATATAGTAGATGTTTGAATTTCGATATAAGTAGTTGTCTTTGGTTATCATTGATGTCGTGATAATCACCTCGAAATTACCGGTAGAGGAGTATCCTGCATTCAATCCATCTATTGCACCGGCTGTGGCGATGGCGATAAACTCCGCTGGAGCGTTTTTAATCACCATCACTCCGGCCGTTAGTGCAGTGAGCATCCCTGGTTTAAGCGTTCTCCAGCGTTTGGCCTGATGATAGATCGGTTGAGCTTTGTAGTTGATTACTATTGCCTCTTTGGAGTTCGTTGAGCTTGTCGGAACACCAAGTTTCACCAGGTGGGTGATCAGCAGGTCCCTGAAGGTTTCGTTGAAGGTAGTGGTCTCTAACGGATCACATGTTCTATTTTCATCTCCGCAGGTCTCCCTGACGAAGACGGAAGTATCGAGATAGTCATTTTGAATAAGTTCATTGTTAATTTCATTAGCTATATCTACCGCAAGTATGTCCCAGTGATGGGCAGCCTGCATTTTTTGCTGTTTGGAATACTCAAAGCCAACAGGCTCAGGTATTCTGGCACAGGCAGGCAATAAGAGCAGTATAACGAGTGCGACAAGGAGGAAGCGCATAAAAATCTCCACGGGTAAAATTATAGTAGTCATCTATATATCGGATGGTTCCTTAGAAAGTATAGCTGAGCATCATGCAAAATTAGTAATGTAAATACGTTTGGTACTATTTCGTGAAGTTCAGTAAATCTTATGCAGTTGCTTCAATGAGAAACTAGGGTTATGTTTATCTCATCGAAATCTAATAATAAAAGAAGAGATGTACTGAGGTCTAGATGGCAGCCCGAAAAGTGTTAATTGAGAAGTACCCTTATTTGAGCCAATAATGATTGATCTTCATCTTCACTCCACCCATTCCGATGGCACAAAGTCGCCTGCAGAACTCGTTCAGATGGCCAAAAGGCTTAATTTCAAAGCCATATCGATCACCGATCATGATACCGTGTCTGGCACCGGCGAGGCAATCTTGGAGGGAGACAAGCAAGGTCTTGAGGTGATCCCAGGTGTCGAGTTAAGCGTTTTTAATGAAGACCTGCATTTTCACCTCCTTGGCTATGGAATTGATTGTCAGGATAGCCAGTTGCTTTCAGGTTTAGAGAGACTCCAGATTTCACGAAACGAACGTAATGATAAAATAATGCGTAAACTGCAAAAGCTGGGAATCAAGGCAACCAGAGAAGACCTGCAATCTCTGTCTGGAGTTGGCCAGACGGGAAGACCTCACATTGCGCGACTGCTGGTAGAACAAAATGTTGTTAAGACCATAGACCAAGCGTTTACCACGTATTTGAAAAAAGACGCCTGCGCCTATGTTCCCCGGTTCATCTATCATGTTAAAGAGGCAATTGACTTGATAGGCGATGCCGGCGGGCTACCTGTACTCGCTCACCCGGTTCAATTAGACAGAAGCCTCAAGCTTCTACCTGAACTTCTTGATGATCTTGTTTCAATGGGACTTAGAGGACTTGAGGTTTATTATCCAACGCAGCGCGGGAAAATCAGGCAAAAGCTCAGTTTTCTGGCAAATAAATACGACCTGCTTGAGACTGGTGGCAGTGATTATCATGGTGATATTCGCTCCGGCACAACCATGGCGGTGGGAAAAAACATGACAATACCTGATCACCTATTTGAAAAACTGAACCAGGCACTAAACTACACGAAAAACAATGAGATCGTGAGTTAACCTTATTAAACGAATGAGAAAATAACCATGCATACAATACTTGTCGTTGACGATGAACCCAATTATCTGGTTGTCTTATCAGAGTTATTACGAGATGAGGGCTTAGAAGTTTTTACTGCATCAGATGGAAAAAGTGCTTTGGATGTTGTCAGGGAAGTGGATCTCGATATGGTCATCTCAGACATGCAGATGCCCGGTATGGATGGCATGGCATTGCTGTTGGAAATCAAGACATTTGACAAGGACTTGCCTGTGCTCATTATAACGGCATATGCTGAAATTGACAAAGCGGTCGCTGCCATGCAGGCAGGGGCGTACAGCTATTTGGCCAAGCCATTTTCCAATGATGAGCTGATTGTTACCATCGATAAAGCGGTAAGCCACTACTCTCTCATAAGGGAGAATACTCGCTTGAGGCAGGAAATGAGGCAGCGGGCTGGGTTTAGCGGCATGGTTGGCAAAAATCCGCGTATGAGACAAGTATATGAAATGATAGAAAAGGTGGCTCCAACTCCAGCATCGGTACTTATCACAGGAGAGAGTGGCACCGGCAAGGAACTCGTTGCCAAGGCCATTCATCTTAATAGTTCCCGAGAACCGTTTCCTTTTATTACGGTAAATTGTGCTGCATTGGCAGACAATTTACTTGAAAGCGAGCTTTTCGGTCACGAAAAAGGTGCCTTTACCGGTGCAGCGTCAATGCGTAAAGGGAGGTTCGAATTAGCTGATAAGGGGACGATCTTTCTGGACGAAATCGGGGAGATTCCGCTGGTTCTGCAATCAAAACTACTCAGAATTATTCAGGAAAAGACCCTTGAGAGAGTAGGGGGTGCGAGAACACTTACCGTTGACGTAAGAATTATCAGTGCGACCAACAAAGACTTAAAAGAGGAGGTTCAACAGGGAAGATTCAGAGAAGATCTTTTTTATCGACTCAATGT
>JABDPQ010000240.1 GCA_013042695.1 Desulfobacterales bacterium
CTGCCAAGATGATTCTTGATCTGTCCAACATGAGACAGCATCTTTTTGTTAATGTTGAAAATATAGCGGTCTGCATTGAATGGCAATGTGCCCAAAATGAGTTCAGCAGAATCAGTTCGTAACCATAGCTCTAACTTTTTTTTCGTCCCTGCTCTATGTCTTGTTCTGATCTGCTCAGTCGTCTTTTGTTTTTTAACAGGAGATCGAGTAAAGATCTCTTTGTTGAGCTGGGCAATTTTTGAGCTCACTAAACCCTCCTGCCGTTTGCTCAGTTTGATTGGCTTCAATTTAGACAAAGAGTTTTCATTATTATTTTTTCTCGAGGCTTTTGTATCAACACGGTAAAGCTCTATCGGACCTTTGTGTTCTGATTGCTTAAAGGCCGCAGGAAGTAATAGTGAAACCTTTTTATGAGCCCTTGCCTTTTTGATACTATTCTTGTCATCTATTATTCCAGCCAGCGTAAATGCCAGACGCTCTCCGGTTCTCTCGATATGCAGACGGATACGTTCGCCAAGTTGACATGATTTTTTTATGGTTGCAGAAGCATATAATCGATCACTGATTCGGACAATCGATTCAACTCTGCCGAGATAAGAGCCAATATTTCCTGATTGGTTCCTAACAATCGCATCAGTTGGACGTGGGACGTTAAAATACCCTGAGGATGTTCTTCTGCCCATAGCCTCATTAATCAGCAAAGAGGCTTCCCCGATTGCTTCATCCCTGTTGTTTTCACCGGCATCTATAACAATGCGGTAGGCTTTAACAATATTTCTGACATAGGTTTCTGAACGCAGCCGCCCTTCTATTTTCAGTGAATCAACCCCCAAATCCATTAATTCTGGTACAAGTTCCAAGCCACTTAGATCATTCATGGAAAACAGATAACCAGAACCCGCAGTACTATTCCTTGCTTTATGTTTACCTTTTGTGACCGAGAATTTTCTTCTGCATGGCTGTACGCATTTTCCACGCAAACCGCTTTTACCACCAAGAAATGATGAAAAAAGGCACAAACCTGAATATGAGAAACACATCGCTCCATGGATAAAAACTTCGATTTCAGTATTTTTTTGTCGAACCAGAGAGGAAATTTCCTTCATTGTCAATTCTCTTGCAACTACTACTCTTGAACAGCCAAGTTCATACAATAATTGAATTCCGTCACGATTGTGAACGGTCATCAAGGTTGAACCATGCATCTTTATAGTTGGAAAATATCTATTAACCAGGCGAATAACGCCAACATCCTGAACAATAAGAGCATCAGGAGACATGGGTTCAAGAAATGCAAGTGTTTTCAATAACAAGGGCAGGTCTGCTTCTCGGATGAGACTATTAAGGGCGACAAAAACTTTCACACCCTTTTCATGTGCCGATTGGATTATGGCACTCAGCTCACCGAGTGAAAACTCACGTACGAGATTCCTTGCATTGAGGTCCGGTGCGCCAACGTAAACAGAGTCGGCACCTTCTTCAACTGCGGCTTTGAAATTTTCAAAATTTCCAGCAGGGGCTAATAATTCCATAATATCTCAATTGTCAGGTGATGCCGTTTTATGACTTATGCCATTTTTTTGAGGATTTTTAGCGGGTCCATCTGGTGTGCAGCAACAAAGGGACAATTGACCTGATCTCGGCGAGTTTATATACATTAAGAGAATCAATGACACAGAACTGCCAACACGATTTTTGATTGCTAATCAAATAGTATCGAAGAGTGGTATTGAGCTCATTAATGCATAATAAAACGCGTTAGGACCGTTAAACAAAACGGCAATGGAGGTCTTCGTTATTATCTAACGTTAGGAGTCAACCAGTCGAAAGTCCCGTGATATGGATTTTTATTGCCCAACCCTGTCCCAAAAAAATCCAACACCTTTTGCATCAACTAAATTGAGTGCTGTGGGAAATGCCTCGCATTCGATGGCGAAAACACGAGCGGCAATATCGCTTATGGTGTCGTCGTAATTAAGTTGAACCGCTTGTTGATAAATAATCGGACCTTCATCATATACTTCGTTGGCGAAATGAACGGTACAACCACTGACCATGCAACCTCTTTCTTTAACGGCACGGTGAACGATATTACCGTAGTATCCATCACCGCAGAAAAGAGGAATCAGAGAAGGATGTATGTTGACAACATTTCTTTTCAGAGGATCCGGAGGAGTATACAACTTGAGATAACCCGCCAAGCAGATAATATCGATATCATAATCTGCTAGTATCTTATTGGTCTGCTCGCTTGATTTAGCAAAAAATGCGGGGTATCCGTAATCTTTGGCTTTCTGCAGACCGAGAACCCCGTCCACATTGGATACAACAACCTGAATATCTCCACGTAGCCTGCCATCTTGGATTCGATCATGAAAATTATCAAGAGTCCGTCCACTGCCAGATAAAAGTACTGCCATTTTCAGCATAGCTATTCTCCAGAAAAATAATCATCGGTGTCATAAATGACGTTATCCAGCCAAGCGGAAATTGCCGTATCGTAAGATGATGTTAAAGCAAAGACTTTCTTGGCCAGCCTGAACCTGGTTTTCAGGGTGGTGTTCCCCTGTTCCTTTATCTCTTTTAACACCTGAGAGTAATCCACCGGATCAACAATTACCGTTATATCATTAAAATTTTTTGCAGATGCTCGTAAAAGGGTTGGCCCGCCGATATCTATATCTTCTATAGCATCCATCAATGAACATTGTGGATCAGCGACTGTTTTTTCAAAGGCATAAAGGTTAACCGCAACGAGATCGATTGGCTTGAGCCCGTATGCATTGCATTGTTTTTGATGTTCACGATTGTCTCTCTGATTCAGGATACCGCCGTGAATCTTTGGATGAAGCGTTTTGACTCGGCCATCGAGCATCTCGGGAAACCCGGTATACTCTGAAACATCAATAACGTCGATACCCGTTTCACGAAGTTTTTTTGCAGTGCCTCCAGTTGATAGTATTTCTATTCCTGTTGCTGCAAGCTCAGCGACAAAATATTCTATTCCTGATTTATCAGTGAGGCTGATTAGTGCCCTCTCAATTCTGTTCATATTATTTCCTCATCAGGTTTTACGGATAAAATCCCTAATCTTCTTGCGATCCCTCTTGTTTGGTTTTTTTTCCGGTCCGGTTCGAGACAACCGTAACATTTTTCTTGATTCTCGGTCTTGCTCACGCTGCGTAATGCTTTCAACAGACTCTTCATAAAGAAGCTGAGCCTCAGGGGCTGGCCGACGATATTCCGATAAACCAAGAACGGTAATAATATATGAAATGTCGTTTTTAGA
>JABDPQ010000241.1 GCA_013042695.1 Desulfobacterales bacterium
GCATTGAGCCCTGATAACAGTTCGATACTATGGGTTTTTGATGGCCCTCATCGAAATCTCAAATTCTCCAAACCAGATACCAACCAGGTTTGGACGACTAATATCAATAATGCGCCCGGAATAAATGGATATGAAGTCTATCATCCGCGTTGGAGCAATCATGTTCGTTTTATGACGATGACCGGCCCCTATGTTGAGGGAGAGGGTGGAAATAAAATCAGAGGTGGCGGCAAAAAAGTTGAGATTTATCTGGGTAAATTTAGTGTTGATCTCAAGTCAGTTGATAGCTGGCTTCAAGTCACCGATAACGACCGTGCCGACTTTTTCCCTGATGTTTGGCTGGCAAACGGCAACAAAAGTACATTAGATTTACCTCAACCAAATACTGGTGCACCGGCAAAGACAACTCAGGCAACTAAATGGCCGGTAACTCGCGATCACCTTGTTTATATCTGGCAGAATATATCGGCTGAGAACAAACTGCCTGAAGAGAGTTTAGTCGGATTTGCACAGCTTGGGGTAAATCCCAAGCATCGTGCCCGGTTCAATCGTTTTCTTGAAATGGATCTACATGGATCAGGTTTTATCGCCTCCTGGCCTTTCAAGAAGGCCATGGCAGCACTTGGTAAAAAAGACGGGTTTGGAATCGAGTTTCTCTATACGCCCGAGGCGACGGCAGCAGATATCGCCGGCCCCGTTATACGATTGAAAAGCCGAAACCGGGATCTTTTCAATGTTCGCCAGAAAGGCAATAACCTGATTCTGGAAATAGCCGATGGCAAGATGCCGCCCACACGACTCGAATTACCCAACTTCCTCCACCCACATCGACCCGAACACCTGTTTATTGCGTTCCATAAAAAACAGCTGCAGATTTATACCAATGGTCGTTTACTGAAAAAGGCTCCATTTACTAGCAACCCTATCTCTTCCTTGAATGATGGGCAATTGCTGTTTGGACAGCCTGAAATGTTCAACAGCGGCATCAATGGGACACTTTCCCATGTTGGCGTGTATGCAGAACGATTATCAGAACAGGAGATCATGAAAAATGCTCATCTGGTGACCGGTGCCCTCGAGGAACGATCACTCATTGATACTATACGTTTCAAAGGAAAAGTAATTGAATCATCTATCGTCCCTGACCCAGAATCTTTAGGGGCGTATCGGCGGGCATTGGTGGTCAATCGCTATCAGATTACGGATCAGCTTACCGAAGGGTATGCGGATAAAGAGATTCTTGTGGCTCAATGGGCCGTTCTCGATCGCACCATCCTGCCCGAAGCTAAAGATTTCACAAACGGAAAATTGGTGGAGATGAACGTTGAAAAATTTGATCTGCACCCTGAGCTTGAAGGGGAGCGACTCATTATGGATATGTTTGACCCGGATCGTGAAATTTACTATCAGGTTGATTCCTGAGCTTGCTCAGCACCAATTCCTTGATCGTTGTTAAACACTGAAATAAATTGTTCTCTATTGATGAAACGGTTTAATCAGAAAAACGTATCCTCAATTTTTTTATACTGTGAGCCTTTTCAAAATGATAATTTTCGTTCAAAATCAAGGCCTGCGAAAAATTTTTTCCGCAGACATATAACAAATATTATGAGGATAAAAATTTAAGCACAACGCAGAGGTTGAACGAAAAGGGCGTTTTGCAATATAAAAAAACAGTAGTATTTACTATCATTATCCAATCTATTTATTCCCATTGAGCTTTCACGTCACTAATCTTAAATTATTTTTAAAATATTCAGATTAAATATTATATGCGTGAACAGCATGAAAACAGGTATCGAAAGAATTATTTGGATTAGAGACGGAAAAGATCAATTATACGCATGTTATGCGGACGACATTGGCGAAGACAATCTGGAATTGGACGCTGTTTTTTATGGTGAAGAATTTTCCCGGTGTATAGATATCAATAGGATTTCTGATTATAAGCACCGTTTACATATATAGTTTGACTTCTCTCTCCTTAAACCCGTTCGACGAGCACTCTGCCTGCTCGAGAGCGGGTTTTTTTTGTAGAATGGTAAATTTTTCCATGGATCGGATCCTTTGTAACCCCAGGAGCCGTTAGCGACAAGAGCGCATGCAAAGAGTTAATAGAGCTTCTATAGCATTCACCATGAGATGGAAGAGTCGCCATGCAACACATTGCGACAGACACTTCATCAGCAAGGTGGATTTCTGGCGTGATATATTTCCAGGAAATTTTGGTCAGAGCCTTGTATCTCTTGACGTTGGAGAAAAATACAGTGAACATTTCGATCCGGGAGAACTCGTAGCGCCTTTTACGCTGGAAGGCGTCAAAGAGATTAATGACGGTCAGTTCAAACGCTGCGATGAAAACAATACCATTATTCCAACATGCGGTAGATTTTATCCTCAGGGTTACGGCTGGAGAGCCCTGCAATGTTTTCCTCAAAACCCTGCACCCATGCGGATACTCAAGTATGACAACGGAATCATCGTTGCCGACACCAATCATCCGCTATCCACCTATTCTTTGACATTAGAAGCACGAATCATCGAAAAATGGTCTTCATCGGAGGAGCATGGAGGCAGTTGCAGCGATATTGCGGAAATAGTTACGTCAGACGGCCCGGGGATGCAGGTACCGTACTCGGGAGTTGCAGTAGATTACTACTCCACGTATCCTTTTCGAAGAATAAATGACAGTGATGACCGCTTGTTCTACAAGATGCCTCGAATGGTTAACCATATTGATGATGTTGCAATCGAACAAATCACATCGCTATATGGTTCTCTTCTTTCGCCGAACACAACAATTCTGGATCTGATGAGTAGCTGGGTATCCCACATTCCGCCTGATTTAAAGAATTATGAGGTTGTCGGCCTTGGATTAAACCAACAGGAGTTAGGCGCAAATAAGCAGCTCTCCAAGAC
>JABDPQ010000242.1 GCA_013042695.1 Desulfobacterales bacterium
CTCGGAGATTAAAGAAGCCACCACCTCGGTAGGATTGTCCTCTCCGGTAAGTATTTCATAGAATTGTTTTTTTAGTTTGAACGCCCTGGCAGTCAAAGCTGCAATATTATTAATTTTGCCCACTGTAACGATTCCAAAGGTCCCCAGGTGAGCACTGACAATAAGCGGTTGGGCATCAAAATCGCTAATGACGCCGACTCCTTTGTGTCCAGTGAATTTGGGAAGATCCGGCTCGAATTTGGTACGGAAATAATTGTTCTCGATGTTATGGATGGTCCGTTTGATCCCTGCAGAATTAATAACTGCCATCCCGCCGCGCTTGGTGCCGAGATGTGAATGATAGTCTGTTCCGTAATAGATATCCTTCACACAATCATCTTTCGATGCGACGCCGAATAATCCCCCCATACGTGCTCCTCATGTAATTAGAGTTGTGGTTGTCTTTAATCGCCCCGACTCGATGGGTTATTATTATGATATTTTTTTACTTTACTACGGCGATCTGAAGATTAAAACATGAAAATATTAATATAAGTGCTCGCTTTATGATCTTGCATAAATGCAACAAATTCTTTAAACAGGAATCCAATGGCATGCTCAATTATTGAAAAAATAGGAGACGTTACCTGGAGTTTTTGAAAACGTAATTTTAGAAAAAGATGGTTGAACTTAATATTGCCATAAGCAAAGAAAATAAGAGCTGCCTTCTACTCCAGAGGAAGGTACTCAGGAAGGACAAGTTGGATGGAATTTGAAAAATAAAGATCTTGTAAGCAGCAAGGTTAACCAGTCCGTAAGAAAGCGGTTAGCTGCAGCGATTCCGAGCGAAACAAAGTGGAGCGGTCTTAAACAACTTATTATGCTTAAAAGTCTGCACGCCAAACATTGAGTAGTCTTATTGTAAGCCATACAACTGATGTACTTAACACGCAAAACATCAATGATCCTATGTAATAACCGCCCCTAGCAAGCCGGATTTTTAGGCGCTTTAAAAAACGCTGTTGTTTATCAGGTTTCGGTGGGACGTAGGGAAAAACGGATAGTAAAAGTGAACAGACAAGCGACCACAGTACGCCGATTATACTCGGAATGATATAGACGTCTTTATCCGCGCCTTCCTCAATGAACACCACGTAGCCAAGCACAATGAATGCTGCGGCAGTAGTAATGAAAAACAATGGTTTTAACCAAACAAGTTTTTTTGATAACGCACTAAAATGATCAATCATGAGCTGAGTTTCTCATTGAGGCATTAAATGTAATAGACAGCAGCCGTTTTTGGGGAACTTTCTTTTAGATGAGCCTTTTGCAAAATGATGATTTTCGTTCAAAGTCAAACCATGCGAAAAATTTTTACCGCAGGCATATAATTGATATTCCAGGGATAAAAATTTAAGCATAACGTAGAGGTGAACGAAAAGGGCGTTTTGCAAGGGGCTCTGATATCAACGCAGATCATACTCAAAAGATAACAATTGGCAATTTTAACGGTAGTGCAATCTTGCCAGCTTGATACTCCTATCAAGCTTTGGAGTGCACAAAATAGATTTTCACAAGATTTAAATACAACAAATTCCAACATTATATCTGGCAAAAGTTGTTTCCTCAAAATAGGGAAAACCGAGGGGATATCGGCTGGTGGTGGCGGAATAGTAGTTTCCATAAAAACATCCCACTCTGTGGGCAGCAAATTTCTCTGATGTCTTAGTGTCACCTTAACGCATTGCCTAACAAATAGAATTAGAGTAGAATAGTATTCTATATTCTCAGTGGCCAGGCTAAATCCTTATTTGATAGTTACATGTTTGATACTCAAAATGTATAAAATACGAATGGCCGGGAAACGTTAACTAAGTTACAGAAGCAGCTTTAATTTAGTAGGCGGTGACTACAATGATACAAAGTAACCGTTATTCATTGGTAGGAGTAGTCCTCGCATTTGGTGGTGTATTCATGATGTATACTGCCAATTTCGTTATCGGGCTTTTGATTTTCCTTATCGGTTGCTACCTCGTATTTTATTTTGGCCCACGAAAAATGCTGGATGAACAGCACAGAAAAATTAAGAAGCGCGATAAAGAGGATTAAGCATAGGCAGCTAAGAAAACTACGCATAAATCGTATTTTATCATTTCAATTCACAAGGAGGAGGTCATGTCTATTAAGAGTAATCAGAAGCACAGTTCTCTCACCAAGATTTTGATTGCGTCGTTCATGGCGATCGGTATGATCGTGGTGTCTTTCGGAACCGTTCAGGCAGCATATCCTGATCGTCCGATCACCATCATCGTGCCATGGGGCGCGGGTGGAGGTACTGACGCCGTCGGCCGCATCTTTGCTAACTTACTGGAGCAGGATCTGGGCGTTCCAGTTAGTGTCGTGAACCGCACCGGCGGCAGCGGTGTGGTTGGCCACTCAGCGATTGCGAAAGCCAAGCCCGACGGTTACACCATCGGCATCGCCACGGTCGAAACCGCGATGATGCACTGGGTCGGCCTGACCGATTTGACCTACGCTGACTACACCATCTTCGGACAAGTCAATCTTGACCCGGGTGGGCTGATGGTCGGTATTGATTCGCCCTACAAGGACGCCAAGTCGCTCCTCGAAGATATCAAGGCCAAGCCAGAGAAGACCTTTAAGGCGTCCGGCACCGGCCAGGGCGGCATCTGGCATCTTGGTATGGCCGGCTGGCTGCTGACAGCCGGCGTCGATGTCGCCAAGGTACCGTGGGTGCCGAGCCAGGGATCTGCTCCGGCACTGAAGGACATGGTTGCCGGTGGCGTTGACTTTGTTACCTCGTCGCTGGCCGAAGGCCGCGCCCTAATCGAGGCCGGAAAAGTTCGGCCGCTCGCCAACATGGGCGATGAACGGCTTGGCTTGTTCCCGGACGTGCCAACCATCAAGGAAGCAACCGGCGTAGACTGGACAGTCGGAGCCTGGCGTCTTGTTGCCGGTCCCAAAGGCACGCCGCAAGAGGTGATGGACGTGCTCGAACCAGCCATCAAACGTGCCTATGACAACCCGGAATACAAGAAATTCATGGATGGCCGCGGCTTCGGCATGGTCTATCGCAATGCCAAGGACGCTGCTGCGTTCGCGGAAAAGAACGACGTTGATTTTGGTAAGGTCATGAAGGCCGCCGGCATAGCAAAATAACAATAGCCGCTCAGGCAGCATAACAAGGGAGGCCTGCGTGAAGGTTAACGATGCAATTTCCGGAATCTTTTTTATCTTGTTGGGATTCCTGGTGTTTTATCTCACGCGGGACTTCCCGATCATGCCGGGACAAAAATATGGAGCTGCCCTGTTCCCTCGCCTGATCGGTTTTTTTATGGGTGCCGGCGGTGTTGCCCTGATTTTTAGAGGTATACGTATGCGCAAGGGAGCCCCTTGGGTCACCGTTATGGACTGGATATCCTCGCCGCGGCACCTTACCAGTTTCTTTCTCGTGATCGGTGTCCTGATTTTTTATATCATGATCTCCGAACTGCTCGGCTTCATCCCGACGGGGTTCATCTGCCTGTTGGTTCTTCTGGTCTGGCTGCGAGGTAACTCTACCTGGCGCTCCTCGGTTGTGATATCGATTTTTGCTACTATCATTATCCAGCAGTTCTTCGGTGAGTTTCTTCGCGTGCCTCTTCCCTGGGGCATTGTGCCGATTTTTGGCTGGTGAGGCTGAGATGGACCTTTTCATTGTAGCATTTCAACTGATTTTTGATCCTTATGTCTTGCTGGTGATCATACTTTCGGGCGCGTTTGGCCTATTCATGGGCGCGGTTCCCGGCCTGTCAGCTACCATGGCTACGGCTCTGCTGGTGCCGGTAACCTTCTTCATGCCGCCGGTTCCAGCCCTGGCCTCGATCGTTACAGCGACAGCCATGGCGATCTTTGCCGGTGACCTGCCGGGTGCACTACTGCGTATCCCGGGCACGCCGGCTTCGGCGGCCTACACTAACGAAGCTTTCGCCATGACCCGCAAGGGACAGGCAGAACTCGTTCTTGGCACAGGACTGGTCAGCGCCGTGCTGGGCGGCATGTTCGGTGCCGTTGTGCTTAGTTTCACGGCGCCGACCCTGGCTGAGTTCGCACTCAAATTCTCATCTTTTGAATACTTCTGGCTGGCGTCGCTGGGCCTGACCTGCGCCGCCTTTGTCTCAACTGAATCGCCAGCCAAAGGACTGATTTCGCTGATGATAGGCCTTTTGATCGCCACCGTCGGCATTGACGGCACGACCGGCTATCCGCGTTTCAACTTCGGTAGCGTCGAATTGATGGGAGGCATCAACTTCATCCCGGCGATGATCGGCATGTTCGCCATGGCCGAGGTTTTCCGTTCAGTCACCGCGGTAAAACCGGCCCCAAAAGTCGAGCAGCGCACTATCGGCAACATCTTTGCCGGTCTCGGCAAGGTTCTCTATCGTTACAAGGTTAATCTGTTACGCGGCAGCACTATTGGTGTGCTAGTCGGCGCCCTGCCCGGCGCTGGGTCGGATATCGCAGCATGGATCTCCTACGCCGTTGCCAAGAAGTTCTCGAAAGAACCGGAAAAGTTCGGTAGCGGCCATGTCGAGGGCATTGTCGATGCCGGCTCATCGAACAACGCGGGCCTCGGTGGTACCTGGGTCCCTGCCCTGGTTTTTGGTATCCCCGGTGATTCGATCACGGCCATCGTCATCGGTGTGCTCTATGTGAAGGGCATGAATCCGGGACCGACCGTGTTCCTGGAACAGCCTGAATTGATCTATGCCGTCTTCGTGTCGTTTTTCCTGGCCAACGTGCTGCTACTTCCACTGGGCCTGTTCGCCATCAAGTCGGCCAAACAGTTGCTGCGGGTTCCCCGAGAGGTATTGATGCCGGTAATCCTGATGTTTTGCGTTGTCGGCACCTTTGCCATCAACAACACGGTGTTTGGCGTCGGCATCATGCTCACCCTAGGCGTGATCTCCTATTTCCTCGAGGAAAACGGCTTTCCAATCGCACCGGCGATCCTTGGCCTGGTCCTCGGCGGCCTGCTCGAAGAGAGCTTCATGACCTCGATGATCAAAGCCGATGGCAACCTGCTTGCCTTCTTCGAACGGCCTGTGGCAGCAGTACTGGGAATCATCACCATCCTGATCTGGTTATCACCGCAGCTCCTTAAGGTGTGGAGAAGAGCTAGAGAAGTTAGACCCCTCTGATGATACCTGATCAAGGCCGAGAACGATGCAACAGCCTGGATGAAGTAAGAGCTCCGGTTAACCAAACAGCACGGTGCAAAATGACAACAAAAAAAGTTCATTGCTGAAAACAGTGTTTAATTACCACAGGGTACTGTTAACAGAGGGTAATGTATTCTTTTGTTACATAGTTCAAAGCAGTCTTTCATAATCAGGTTCTCGCGACTGTCTCGCAGCAGCCCCCCAGGAGACCCTTTACAAGGACGAAGCTACAGAAAGATCTGAGCAGGAGGAAACGACCATGAAATTATCCGTTGCAGTCGCAGGTAAGGAGGCACCATCTTCTGCATTTGTAGTCTGGAGAGGGTTTGAAGAATCTATCATCAAGGCGGCCGATCTCGGTTACCATGGTATTGAACTTGCATTAAAAACGGCTGATGACATTAATCCGAATAAGCTGAGTTCCTGGCTGTCAAAGCACAACATGGAAGTAAGCTGCATCAGTACCGGCCAGGTATTTGCCATCCTCGGTCTCTATTTTACCCACCCCGATGCTTCCATGCGCCGAAAAGTGATCGATCTCTTCAGCGGCTTGATAAAACTTGCCGGAGATTTTGGTCAGATGGTCAATGTTGGGCGAACAAGAGGTTTCATCGGAGAGGGCCAGTCACAAGAGGAGGCTGAGCAGCTCTTTATTGATACGTCCCGCCAGATATGCGATATTGCATCCGAACATGGTGTGACCATCATTATAGAGCCGGTAAACCGTTACGAGATTAATTTCGTCAACAACCTCGACCAGGGCGCGGAACTGCTCGTAAAAGTCGGGCGTGAGAATCTGGGGCTGATGCCGGATGTATTTCATATGAACATCGAAGACGCGCAGATAGGAGCCAGCCTGAGCAAACATGCTGACCTGGTAAAATATATTCATTTTGCCGATTCGAACCGCTGGGCACCCGGCTGGGGACATCTTGATTTTGACGATGTATTTGAGGGGTTACGAAAGGGAGATTTCGACGGCTGGTCATCTATTGAGATCCTGCCGGAACCCGATCCTGATTCAGCTGCCAGGAAAGCGGCCGAAACCATTCTGCCAATGATTGAAACGTACAATATGAACAGATAACCATACGGCCTGAAAGAACTTTCACACAACAATCCACTGGATAAACGGAGGGAATAGTATGCCAAAATATCATGTCGACCACCTGCACCTTATCTGCCCGAATATTGAAGAAACCAAGAACTGGTATTGCGAGGTATTCGGAGGAAAGGTCACCTTTGAAGGAGATTTCAAGGGCAAGCAGGTTTATTACGTGGATGTCAATGGTTTCAGCATCATCATGATTGAACAGTTCCCCGACCAGGACCCAATTCCTGCGACCATTCAGACAAAAGAGGGGCTGGACCATTTTGGTTTTGCCGTTGAAGATATGGATGCTGCTGCTGCGGATCTCAGGGCAAAGGGGGTGAAATTTGTCGTGGAGCCGATGCAGGTACGCCCCGGTCTGAGAATTGCCTACATTGAAGCTCCTGACAAGGTTAGAATTGAGTTGAGCGAAAGAACATAAAGCTTAGAAATCGAGATACGATCTGACAATTAATATCAATCAGTGTTAATCTCATCATACAAGCATCGCCAAAAACTCTGCTCACAAGATAGATAGGAAACATCTGGGACGCCACGGTTATGGATAAATCTCGGCACGACAGGAATAAGGTTTATTTGCTGTAAAACTGATTAGACCGAAGATTCAGAGTAAGAAGAATCTTCCCCAGAGTGAGGAAACAAAGCAGTGATGATAAACCGGAAAAGCTCAGGTATTGGAAAATGTACTCAGAAGAATGGGGTCTGTAACTATTCATATGCTGTAATTATTTCTATAATTTAACAAACAAACGAGATATTCTTACAACAACAGATACCACTAACTTCTACCGACTGGGCAGGCGAATTCACACCTTCGGCACCATGAGGTTACAAGATGTGTTGAACCTTCTGCATCTTCTTGACCACTCTCGATCTGATTTCTCCTATCTGACTCAAGCTGGAGCATGCACGAAGGTCGGTGGAATTTCCCTTGAGCTAAAGCGTTCTCAGGACAAGCCTTTCGGCAGGGCATAGGGCACCGGTGGCAGGGATCAAAATTTTCCAGTGGAGTACTTGGAGGTAAATGATCTTGAATCAACACCGAGCGTAGCCGCACGTTAGGACCCCATATTGGATGAATGAGCAGGTTGTTTTTTCCTATTACACCCAATCCAGCTAGGCAAGCAGCATCTTTCAAATAAACACCACCTTTTTCGACTTGATATGGTAAAGCCTGAGCCTTGATACCATGGGTGTCATACAGCCATTCGACCAGTACCTTTGAAATTTTGGTCAACCAACGATTTCCAGGGGTATTGCCGCGGTCAAACCAGTCCAGCCTCGGCTTTTCCTGTGGATGCTGCATGGCCAAGATGAGCAATGAACTGGCATTGGGAAGCCACTGGATAGTATGTTCGGCATGATCATCCGGCCAATACTCTCCAACCGCCGCTTTGCAGGAAGGGCTATTCAACACATCCGCAATATCGGTAACCCTTCCTTGAATTCCGTCCCACCTCTCTACCTCGGTGAGCAACTCTTTTGCAATCTGATCGGACATTTCAGCTTATAGATAAGGTATATGAATTTTTAGCCTTTTGTCTAATAACCGTATTCTAACTATAGTGCAGCGAAGGTTGATCTGCAAATGGAACTTATTCCTGTCAATCAATCTCGATGTAAAGGAAACGGCAACCTCAGTAATGTATCCTCAGGCTGTAAACCGACAGTAGTTTGAAAAAGTTAGCAACAACTTTTGGTTGGTACAGATTCAAGCTATCTATTTCCACGAGTTTCTCCAAATTGCTTATCTTATCAAACATGGGCGGCTAAACCACTTCCAGCAAAAAATGTACCCCCGATCTACATAAATAGTCGATCATTCCTGTTAGCAAACAAGCCCACTCAAGTAACAAAAATTTTACCGTGTGATTTCTGTTGATTACTGACTCACTTGCTTTTGGCATACTTTATGTAATGTTAAATACAAATAAGGTAGAGGATAAATATTCACGTAATTATGCGACAAAAGTAAGTGCTCTCTTAACTTATGGTGGTCAAAATGCATTTAAGACGAATAGCAATGCTATCTATCATTTTGACCATATCATTAGGCTGCCATTCTTTGATGCTTGCCAACACAATGCCTGATACGATACTTGGTTACTTCTCTGACGAGTATCATGAGTCAAGGAACAAGTTTCTCAAGGCCGCACGTAATAATGACGGTCGTATCAATAGCTACCAAAACCCAAGAACAGATCCAATTGGTAAGGCCCTTTTCCTCGATGTAGCTTGCTTTGGTCCCCAAAACCCACAAATAATTTTGGTCATAGGGTCCGGTGAGCGGCCCACGGTTTCTATACCAACCTGAAAGTTAGGGTTTTTCTCTTTCTCAAGCAGCTTTTCTTCTTTTTTCTTTTAATTCTTTTACATATCTCGCTGGAGTAACTCCAGCGAGGGCTCCATGGGGGCGTTCAATATTATATTCGTCCAACCAGGAGTTGATGACCCTTCGTGCTTCTTGTACTGAGTAGAACATCCATCTATCCAGGCACCCATCACGAAAGACTCCGTTAAAGCTTTCGTTGTGTCCATTCTGCCAAGGGCTGCCGGGATCTACATATCGGGTTTTAACTCCTGCTTTTCCAAGCCACTCTTGAATGTTTTTCGCTATAAATTCTGGCCCGTTATCACTTTTGATACAGACAGGCGGGCCCCATTGTTTAAAGAGATCTCTCAATACACGTTTAACATGGCCAGAGGTAATCGAACGACTTGTGTAAATTGCAAGTCCATACCGGGTATACTCATCGATTACTGTCAAACATCTGATACGTCGACCACAGGCTGTCTGGTCAGATACCAGGTCGTAACTCCAAACATGATTCGGATATAACGCCTTGCTCAGCTTTGTTGTGCTTTTCCCAAGTAACCGTTTCTTCTTCTGTTTCTTAATTACCTGCAACCCTTCCTGCTTGCGGATCAAACGAACTCTTTCTCTGCCGACTTTCCAATCGGATTCCTTAAGTTTGTTAAAAATCTTCCGGTAACCAAATCGTGGATAACGAAATGATAATCGGTGAATTTCTTCTCTGAGCTCTTGATCATAGTTCGCTTTTGGATTGTTCCGTTTCGTTGCTCGGTTTAGGCTCATGATCCTGCATGAACGTCTTTCACTGACCTGAAACGTTGACCGTAGGTAATCAGATACGATTCTTTGGCTGGCAAGGCTTACCACTTTTTTGAAACCACATCCTTGAGCATGCGGTTATCAAGCGTGAGCTCAGCAACCAGCTGTTTTAGTTCTGAATTTTCTTTTTCCAACCCTTTCAAACGCTTAGCATCCGATACTTCCATACCGCCAAATTTGTTGCGCCAGCGATAATAGGTCTGCTCGGTTATGTTGTGCTGCCTACATGCCTCACGGACATTGCCAAGGGCTTCTCCTTCTTTGAGTATTCGTATGATTTGTTCTTCAGAAAATCGCTTCCTCTTCATTATTCTTCTCCAGTTGATTTGACCGATAGTCTAACATATCAACTGGTATAAAATCCAAGGGGCTGACCACCGGCACTCATGGCGTTGAAGGTTTTGCAGGTTCGGCCATACAAACGGGTCTCTTATTGCAAGGAATTGTGGCCACGTTACCACCAAACGTTGGGCTGGTAATGATTCATGCAATTAATCCATATGGCTTCGCTCACCTGCGGCGTTTTAATGAAGCTAATATCGACTTGAACAGAAACTTTCTCGACCACTCGAAACCCCATCCACTCAACGATGGGTACAGGCAACTGGCCGATTCGATTGCTCCACAATCTCTTTCTTTTTGGAGTAATGCAAAATCTGTAACTAAATTATTATGGTTTTTGCTTAGACATGGGAAGACAGAATTACGTCAAGCGATAAGCAGTGGACAATACACGTACTCCGATGGTCTGTTTTATGGTGGTGTTACCGCTTCTTGGTCAAACAAGACGATCAGGATGATTGCTTCGCGTTACCTGTCTGTGGCGAAAAAGGTCATTTTCATTGATTGTCATACTGGTCTTGGTGATTATGGCAACGCCGAAGTGATTATGAATGTTGGTGAAGAGTCTCTAGCATATATGCGAGCAAAAAAGTGGTGGGGTGATATTGTAAAAAGCACTGTTGCTGGCGCATCTGTTTCTGCCCATTTGCAAGGTACGCTCAAACTCGCTTTTCCTATAATGCTGCCAGAATCAGAGGTCACCGCAGTTAGTCTTGAATTTGGCACACTGCCGAGCAAGGATGTGCTGTGGGCATTAAGATCAGAAAACTGGTCACACCATTGGGGTGATAATCGTCCAGACAGTAAACAAATAAAGGACAAACTGCTTCGTGCCTTTTATCCGGATGATAAGAAGTGGAAACTTGACGTATGGCAAAAAGGCAAGAAGGTGGTTGAACAAGTCCTGAGTAAACTTTAGCTGTGCTTACTTATCAGTAGCTAAAGAAAGAAGCCAACATGATCAAATGAATTTCTCCTCTCATGTTTATAATTGGCTGCCAACAATAGGCTATCGCCAAGTACCTGTCTGGTACAAGACATCTAAGGACACAATTAATGAGTTCGATACAATAGGGAAGCGGCTAAAGATATTGAAATTTATTCCAAATCCATTCCCTTCTTATGATTGGATCATGGGGTTTTATGAAAGGCCATCGAATCGACGTGCACTCAGCGGACCTGTAATCGAGAGAGCTCGAAAAATCATCGATGTGGGTGTTGGCACCGGATATTTATTGAGTCAGCTAGTAGATATGACAGATGAAACACAGGAGGTAACTGCTGTAGATCTGTCGCAGCAAATGTTGAATAATGCTCAGTCTTATCTGGATAGAAAAAAGAAGTTAAAAGAAAATGTTTTTTTTGAGAAAGCAACCTGCCTGAGCCTGCCTTGGCCTGACGAGTATTTTAATCTTTACATTTCTAGTTACCTTTTTGACTTGCTGCCTGAAGATGAACTTAGGAAAACAATTCGAGAAATGGAACGAGTGCTCCGTCCAGACGGCTATGCAATCCTTATCACAATGACAACTGAACTTGACGGAGTTGCCGGAGTTATAAAACCAGTAATCAGGTTACTGAATGAGTTTTATTGTTTGGGCTACCATAATGGCCGCTGGAATCCGTTATGGAAGTTCTTGTTCGCCGGATATGCGCCCCATTGTCGGCCAATCACACTCGGAAAATACCTAAGAGAATCCCAGCAATTGGTCGTCGCTTATACAAAACTGAGCAGGGTCTCCTTTTTCCCAGTACGTATCTATTATGTCCGTAAGACTCACGATTAATATTTTGCTGTTGTTCCAGATATTTTGGGCTTCACTGCGGAGCAGATCCATACAGGCTTTTTACGACCAAATCTCTTCTATTTACGATGAAGCTTTTGTATCACATGAGGTCCATGCCAAAAGTATATTCAGGTTTCTCAATGAAGTTTTTTCAAACCAGGTGAGTAAAGCAACAGTTCTGGATCTCGGTTGCGGCACCGGAATGTTAAGTACAATGTTGGCAGATGGAGGGTATAGAGTGGTGGGAGCAGATATATCGTTTCCATCACTTTGTATACTGAGAAAGAAATATCAACAAGTTAACGTGATTCAATCAGAGGCAATTTTCTTGTCAATAGCAGACAACTCATTTGATGCTGTTGTATGTCTAGGCGCTTGGCGGCATTTTGTGAACACAGACAAGGTTCTTCGGGAAATATCTAGGGTGCTAACAAATGATGGTTTTTTTATCGTAGGATATTTTCCACCAGCTATTGCAGGAATATTTCATGTGAAACAAAATCTGTTGGGTAACCTTTCAAATTCACTAAGCAAGTTAATTACTAGAAAATTGGGTTATTGTGATCGGTCAGATTATTCTCTCGAAAATGACACAGAGCAGGCAATACAGAAGCAATTCAAAATATGCACTAAAGAAACAGCAGGTTTGGATAAGTGCATGCTAGTTGCACAATATCCTTTATAGATTGCATGAGAACATGGTTGGATAGAAGATTATGACGATGAATGTCAGATATGGTCTCGTTTTCTATTGACTATGACCCAGAACGTAAATTCCACCATACCCGGTAAGCAGGGGACGCAGACTTCAAAATTCCTCTTGAGTCGGTCTGCGGTTTTGTAATGTGTTAGGGTATTCGAAACACCAGCCACGGAGGTCAAAATGTCCGGAAGATTCGTTCTTGTTGTGATCGCAGCGATACTAATCATGACCTTTTTTAATGAGATCAAGAAGAAGGAGGAAAAACGCTTTGAAGAATGTGTAAGCCGGGGTATCAAATATTACAAAGATATTGGTTCATATCCTAGGCTTGCCGCCCCGCCAAACGAGGGCCGGAGTGCCGCCGATGTTGCAATAGAACGGTGCGGGATAACGACAACTGCTTTCTAATAGATATATGATTACATATACTTGATTAGGTTCTTTCCCGGCTGCCGGCCGAAGGTAATTCGCGATCCCGATGTTTTTTTAGCGAGATAATATTTTCATTGGACCACCACAGGGGGTATTGGATGCAGCCAAGATTATGGGGCGTAAACGGTCTGTCAGTCGAATTGCGGTGTGATCGGCGCACCCTGAACAGGATCATTGCCGATTCAGGTGTGCAGCCTGTGAAGGAAACCAAGCGATCCAAACTATATTACATAAGTGATATCGCCAGTGCCATGCTTGGCACCCCTACCGGTGAACTTGATCTTAATGAGCAACGTGCATTGCTAGCGCGAGAGCAGCGGCGAAAACTTGAATTTCAGAATGCAGAGTCGGAGAGAAAATTAATTCCTGTTGATCAGGTCGAGGAGGTTTGGTTGCGGATCGTCAGCACCACCCGAAGTAGATTTTTAAGCGTATCGACCAAAACCGCTGCCCTAGTCTATGCCGCGAAAAGCGCATCCGAGGCACAGGAGATCATTCGCAGGGCTGTTTATGAGTCTCTTGATGGTTGCAATGACGACATTATGCGCGGGCGGCTTCAACGTTGGCAAGCACCTCTTCTGCGTGCGGAAGAAAGGCCACGCCATCTCCCGTCAATGACACCTTTCGCGTAGTGCGATGGACCAGACGGACTCCAAGTGCTTCTTCCAACTTGTTGATATAGTTACTTGTCACCGCAGGTGATAGACCAAGTTCTTTACCGGCCAGACTGAAATTGTTGGTCGCTGCAAGCCGCACGAATAGTATGAGGTGCTCGATATTCATCTTTGATTATCAACAAAATCTAAAAAGTAATTATCCATTCAGCTATATTATCATATTTATTTTGGCAATTATAGTGTGGTCATACATCGAATGAATCTTTTGATCGAAAACAAACTGGCGCCGTTGATCATAAACGATGACAGATCAGTGAATAATGGAGATGAAGTTATGCAGAAAACTATTCTTATCACCGGGGCGACTGATGGTATCGGGCTGGAAACCACCAGAATGCTGGTCTCGCGCGGGCACAACGTGTTAGTGCACGGGCGCAATCCGGCAAAACTAGAGCAAGTGAAGCAGGAGCTTTTGGCTCTTGGAAGTGATGGGGGCATTGAAAGCTACCTCGCGGATTTAGCTTGTATCGAAGACGTGGAGGCGCTCGCAAAAGCTGTGGCTGGTAAACACGGGGTCCTTGATGTGCTCATCAACAATGCCGGAGTTTACAGTGCATCCGACCGTATCACGCAGGATGGACTCGATATTCGTTTTGCCGTCAATGCCATTGCTCCCTACCTGTTGACCCGTAAGCTTTTGCCTTTGCTTGGTCCGCCAGGACGGGTGATCAATCTATCCTCCGCTGCCCAGTTTCCGGTGGACCCCGATGCACTGACCGGACAGAGGGACTTGTCAGATGGTGCCGCTTATGCGCAGAGC
>JABDPQ010000243.1 GCA_013042695.1 Desulfobacterales bacterium
ATGCCAACCAGTGCCAGACGTGGAATCACTCCCACTCGATTGTAAATAAGCCTTTTTTATCTTTTAAATTCAACAGCTTATTTTCCTGCTAAATCGTAATACCATGAAAAATACCATGCTCAAAAAATCCTTCAAAATGCTCGAAAAAATTGCCGATTGAGCACTGATACAGGCACCTTAGGAAACCTTCCGGGCTTTGACTTCCAGGTGTATGCCCTCCTGCTCCTGCAGGTATCGGATCACCACAAACAGGTTGCTCGCCTGGAGATTACCTTTTGGCCCGAACATAAGCATGAGACTCTTGCTCCTGACTACTAATGGACCGACTGGCCAAAAGATAATCGCTATGAACTACCCCGGGTTCCATAGACACATGGTTAAGCAACAGCTCGATGTAATCAAAGATCGCTGATCGAGGCCATGCAGGTAGCCATGAATCGATTTTACATTTTCACCAGACCTTCACCGTAGTCGATGATTATCCCATCCCGGACAATTCGCTTGAGTATCAGGCCCTCGGTCTCCAGGCTGTCCCCTTCTTCGTAACGATGCCTGTTGATAACAACGAAACGTTTCCCCGGGTTTTCGTTATACACATGCACGGTGATCGTCAATTTCATCAATTCAATGCGGATATCCTGAGGCACATTCCACATAGACTGGAGTCGCTCCCACTCGGATGTCTCAAGCTCGGTTAGGGTTTTGGTAGTAGCTGGGGGTGGTGGAACCATGGTCTCGGTCAAGTCGCGTATATCCTCAGCATCCGGTTGTGCCTTTACCGGTGCAGGCGATCTGACCACTTGCTGCGTTAGAGCCGCAAGAGGCGATGTGATGGACCCAGTATCGGCTGTTTGAGATTTCGGGGTATCCGGTTTCGATTTGGCTTTATTGACGACAAAGGTATGGGATGCCTGTGTGCTGAGCGGAGGTGGGCTCGCTCCCGCTTCAGCGAGAAGCGGCCTTGTACCTGGCCTGGCTCGTCGTTTCAGCTCCTCTTCGATATTGGAGAATTCTGGTCCGGTAATGGAACTTTGGCTCTCAGACCTCTGAGGCATAGTCGATGGTGGCGCAGTTGACATGCTGTTCGACTGTATTTTTGAGCCTTGCGCTACCAGGCGTTTGTCTGCCGAATCTGTCGGTGAATTAATACGCCATACCACTAACCAGGTGATCAGGTTGATAAGCAATATCATGCCAACGATGATTCCGATGTTTCTGAGACTCCAGACATGTCTGGGATACCCCGTTGCATCTCCTTTCGAAATGGACGAGTCTCGTTGTCGCTCCCTCTCCACCCGCTCCAGTGCATCCAGTATGGAAGACATTTTCTACCTAGCTCCCGACGCGCCTGAGCACAGGCGTACCATTCTGGTTAATTAACGCATTCAATTGCATGAGTGTATGCTTGCCGACCACACCATCCGTCAACAAGCCATTTGCCTGCTGAAAATGGACCACCCGTTCCTTCAGGGTAGGATCAAACCGTGCAGTCACTTCACGTTGCCTCTCCGGCCTGCCTTCAACTCGATCCAAGGCGGACTCTAGCCAAGCGACGCCTTCACCCTGGTCGCCTTCAGACAGCAGATACGGTGATGGCATTTTGGGTGGTCGCCAAAGCACGATGTAACTTCCTGTCCAGAGGCGTTCTATCTCCCCACGGGTAAAGGTTGCCCTTCGGTCCTCCAGGTCGAGGGTCACATGTTCGGCATCCAGTTGCGTCACGACAACATGATAGAGCTCACCTCTGTCCAGGCGTAATTCAATCACAGCCGGACGGTTATAGAGTTCGAGTTTCTCCCAGGATCCCTTGCCGTAGATGCAGCTCAAACCCACTCGTTCGGCCCGCTCACAGGCCGTAAGACTATTGTCGTCCGTCGGGTAAGTGGTCTCCCAATAGGTAAAAAGGGTAGTGAAGGCGTTGTTGACGTCTCCCAGCAATCCCACAAGAGTCGGGGGCGATTCTGTTTGAGCGGTGAAATCTGCCGCTTCTCCTGTTTTCTCTGCTGTCTCGCTTGATGGGGTGTTTGACTGCGGGATGGGTTCATGTGGTTCGACATCTGCAGGAGGGTCGGGTCGAACGACAGGCTGGTCTGTAACTGATGGCGAAAAAC
Source organism: Desulfobacterales bacterium (assembly GCA_013042695.1). Taxonomy (GTDB): domain Bacteria; phylum Desulfobacterota; class Desulfobulbia; order Desulfobulbales; family Desulfocapsaceae; genus JABDPQ01. The sequence continues at coordinate 2,112 of JABDPQ010000243.1, forward strand.
TCTCGAGATCAGGCTTTTGAGTCGATATCGTCCCGGGAGGTGGTTTTTCCGTAAATGCTGCCCAAACAGGAGAGAGTCGGAAGCCGTCGAATTGTTGCTGGATGGACTCACGCATGAAAATGAGGGTGATGAGCGCTGTTACCGCGACGCCGCCGGCCAATACCCAGCGTTTCAGGGTTGGGCGTCCCGTTTCGCTGCCCTGAACCTCCCTGGCCACCGACTTCAACAGGGACCGGGTGATCTTTTTCCGGTTTGAACCAAATGTGGCGAGCATGGCGCGACTGCAAATTACGTTGATCAACCGCGGCACACCGCCCGTCAGCCGATAGAGGAGATTCAAGGCACCTCCGGTGAACAACGGATGTTGATACCCCACCACTTTCAGACGGTGCCGTACATAAGTCTTGGTTTCGGCCGCTGTCAAGGGCGTCAGATGATAGCGAGCCGTGATTCGTTGGGCCAGTTGTCTCAGCTCAGGCCTGGCCAGGAGGCTGCGCAGTTCGGGTTGTCCCACCAGGATTATCTGCAGCAGCTTTTCCTTGGCGGTCTCCAGGTTGGTTAACAGGCGCAGCTGTTCAAGAGCCTCATAACTGAGGTTTTGTGCCTCGTCGATGATCAGTACCGTACGTCTGCCCGACCATTGACTATGCAATAGCGCTGCATTGAGCGCATCCACGACCTCCTTGATGCTGGTGGAATTTCGGGGATATTCGATTTTCAATTCGTCACATAAGGTGGCGACCAGTTCCAAGGGGGTCTGGCGGGGATTGAATATCAGGGCAAGGTCGATATCCTCCGGCAACTCTATCATCAGCTTGCGACACAGAAGCGTCTTGCCCGTGCCCACCTCGCCGGGCAGTTGCACAAACCCGCCCCCTTTAGCCAAACCGACCAGCAGATGAGCATAGGCGATCCTATGC
>JABDPQ010000438.1 GCA_013042695.1 Desulfobacterales bacterium
CTATAAGTTGTATCCCCAAAAACCAATATCTATAGAAATTATCAAAAAGTTGATCTATCTGGATGGTTATTGGGCATTTGGAATGTATGACCGCCAAAGTGACCGTATTTTAATGATGTCATTACCAACATTAATAGAAACCAGTAGATTTCCAGAGATGTATAATCAGCCGTTCGACGAGGAACACTATGTTGGAGCTATAGCTCATGAAATAACTCACGCAATCTTCCACCACAACTCCACACAAATAGAGGAGAAGTGGAACAATGCAGCACAGGAATATCTTGCTCATACCACTCAGCTTGGAGTTTTATCTGCACAAAGACGAGAGGAGAGATCATTAGTTCCCAAGATGTTGGCCCTTGGGAATCTGGAGATGATATAAGCGTTACTTACATGGGGTTTAATCCCACAGGTTTTGCCGTAAAATCATTTCTCCATCTGACCCAGTTGACTGATCCACAACCGTTCATCCAGATCCTCTTGAATCACAAATGGATTTATGTATCGGTACCCTAATGATCCTGCCCCCGCATTTTTCATATGTGCTTCTTGTGATTTTGATGATCTCACCAATGTTTGTTTACGAAGCTAATAAAGATGATGTCCTTGTTGAAAAGTATCGCATTGCCCATGAATCGAGAGACTTTGAAGCATTGAAGGCTATCGTGCATTGGGAAGGTGCTTCAGAACGCACGCGCGAGATTATCGAGCAAAGACTGGCCTTACACCTAACCCTTAAAATCATGAGCATAGAAGTTAGGCCTCTCAGTGGCGACGAGGACCACTTCGCTAGTATCTATCAGAATAGTACAGGAGCCTGGCTGGTGTAGAATCACGGCATCGCCCCTGCCCACATCAATAACGTCAATATTTAAGTCATCAGATTCGGCCGTCACACAAATTGTCGGCAAAATCATAATGAGCGTAATAGACAATGCTAAGATTACCTGTTTCATCTCACTCCTCTTGGCCCAATAAGTTGGATAGGATAAGTGAAAATTTAATTATTGTATAGAGGAGATAAACGGAACGATCTGGTTGTTTGGGATATCCGAGATTGCCGTTGGCAGTCTATGCATATCGGCTGAATTCGATTTTGAAAACTATTCCTCTATATCATCAGATTAACGCCATTTAGAATGCCCTCCTGGTTGTTACTAGATCGTCTTTTGTGTAATGTTACATTACGAGGTTGCCTGCTTTGACTGCTATGGCTTTTGTCAGAGTCTTTCCTGCACTTCTAACTGAAGGAGTTAATAATGCGAAAAATCATTTTTAAATTGATAGTTGCAATGATTGTTTTTCCGGGGGCCTCCTATGGGGAGGTCAGCTCAGATCCAGATACCGGTAATGATTTACTTAATGCCTGTGAAGCATTTATTGAAGGTCCGGAAAGCGTCAGCAATTCGTCACTACAGGCGAAAATAGATTGGGTAAGCGAATCGGAGTTTTGCTCTGCTTATATCAGAGGGGTAGTGGAATGGAATGGCTACTATGAAAAATACTTTGAAAACATAATCTTTAAACCGATCTTTTGTATTGGAGATAACCAAGTTGAAATTAATCAATTGGTCCAAATAGCAGTAAATTATATGAATGATCATCCAGAAGAACTTCACGATAAGGGCATAACCATTTTAGAATCTGCATTTCGCCAGGCATTTCCATGTTCTGCTTATAAGTAAACCTTTATCCCCCATAATTGCTGCGTGATACTAAGGCTCAGGCAAAAAACGCCGTCATCAGTTGATGATCATCTCCAGCCTTGTCGTCTAAACCATGATAACCCTATTCTCTCGATCTATTTGCTTTTATTCAAAAAAATTAAACCATTTCACCAGTCAATAAACAGGCCCCTTCAATTGGGTGGCTCTCTAGTCGCCGCAGTTCGCTTACCGGCTAAGGGTCCTTTCGCAAGTGAATAAGCAAGCGATAGATGGCAATCTAGTATGCAACTCAGGTATTTTGACAGAATAGCTTGGGTGGTAATCATTTTATCCATAGGCTATACCTTATTCGCCGCAACGTCATGGAATTGGTTTCCAACTCCTGGCGACTGGGGTGACATCGCGTAATATAAATTTATAAACATATGGGAGTCATTAAGATACCGTTTGAAGGAATTAGTAATTAGAAAATAGGATGTTAGATTTTCAGGATAATTGAGTAGACACTTCTAATTATTGAAATGAAAAATAAATTCCTTCGAATTTTTTTGATTTCTGTATTCTTTTTTTGTCTCTGGTCTTTTCTTCAATTGTACACTTGGACAGCGATTCACTCTGAATCAAAATATTTTGTTTGGAAATTTTTCAAAGATATATTGTCTTTTCCACTCTTGTATTTTGATACAAGATTTCAATTAGCAAACTTGATTCTTGCAATTCTCAATTCAATTATTTGGGGTCTAGCCTTTAATCTTCTGATCTCATTTATGATGAAAATAAAGAGGTCTGAATAGTTTTTTCTGTACAAAAACGAAGTTAAATATTGAGTTATTATTTAAAAAATAATGGATCATTACAGAGAAAATTAGTTGTGGCCGGGTGCACCTAAATGGTTAAATGGTTTTTTTCTATATTGGCGTGTATGTGTTTATTATTGCTTTTTTATGGTTACTGGCATGCCTCAACTCATGGCTGGCTTTATATTTCGCTAAAAAAGGTAGTTACTGGAGGCAGCAAATTTGAAAATATCAATAATGCAACAATTGCATTTTTCGATCCAAATGGTCAATTGCTCGCTAAAGGTAAAAGCGATGATAAAACTGGAGTTGTATATTTAGCCCACCCTGAAGTTGGTTATTGTTTTGACGATATTAGCAAGAGATCCTCTACGGTTGAATCAAGGCAGGCATGGTTGGACTGTTACCAAAAGCAATCAACATGGCTTATTAATTGGGTTCGAAAAGTGGCATATATGCATCTGGAATTTAATGATTGTTCATTAAAAAATTTGCCCGTAACTGTGTCGGAGTCCAAAAATGACTGGTGGCTTTGGTGGGTTCCACATCCTCACATTGGTGGTAAGCCAGTAACGTACTTTAATATAAGGTTGTATGTTGATAGGGAGAAATGCCTTAGAGTGGAGTTCCCTTGACACCTGACTGACACTTGCCTCTTGAGAATTGTTCAAAAGGGATGATAATCCTTTAAAGCAATAAAACCGTAGTTCGCTCCTTGAGCTTTGTTCTTATCACCATTGTCACAGACGAAGAGAAGATAGGTGGAGCCCTCAAAGGATGCTATCGTGATGCCTTCAATATTCTTAGCCTCTTTTGTCTTGAGTAATTTCAGCTTTACCGGCTGGTGGTTCGCTTTGCCATTCCATATCCAAATCCGGGATCGAAGTTTCCCCTGTTTGCCAGCAGTTTCACCTGCAATCAGGAACTTTCGTTGATCTTCATAATAAGTAATTGCACGTACACCAGCCCCTTCCAGGTCAAGCGAGATAATTTCCTCGCTAAACTTTGGTTTCTCCCCTCTTTCGATCAGATCATAGGGGTTCATCAAGGTCAAAATCAAGGCTTTTCCCAGATGGGTTGGAGATCGAAGCCCAATAAGTAATTTCTTGCCGGTTGGATGAAAGGCCATCCCCTCGATATTTGTTCTATTGAGCTCTTCCTCTCCAAGAGATAATTTGCTCTCTAGCTGTTTCTGTATTGACCGAGTGAGGAGGTCTGTTGTGCCAAAAGAACTTATCTGCTGATTTACAAGACTAGTTTTAATGAGCTTTTCACGTTTCTTTTTCCTAGATCCATCCTTGGTTGCCGAGTGAGAGGTTATCAGGAAAAGATCACCATTTTCCCCTTTGGCTATGGCCTCAAGGTCGTCAACCTTAAGCTTCGTGCCTTTTAAGGGCTTTGCGTTTAAAATCAATTCTGCTTTTTCAGACCCAATCGAAAAGAGATGAAGTGGTTCATCTCCTTCATCTTCTACAATAAGAATACTACCGTCAGAGAGCTGAGCAATGCCAGAAGGCTCATAAATTCCATCAAAGATCTGTAGTGATAATGCCTTTGATGGAGTAGACCAAAGCAGAACCCAACTTGTGACGAGTATCGTGAGAACTTGGCATGTGGGATTGCGCATCGTTAATATACACTCACTTTTATAAAAATTGAATCGGCATAATTTGTTTACTGGAGACCGGAGAGATTTCCGGGTAGAAGCACCGGTTTCCCGGATGAAGGTTGGGTTTGCCTTGTCTAGCAAACGGAGCTCGCCAAGGTTGGGGCGATTCTGAAGGGAACAATCTTAATTTAATCAGGAAGTGATAATAGTTGAAACTATAGTTGAAAATCTGAACATTTTCTTTCTGCTGAGCGTACTTACTTAACAGGTTAGAGTTAATATTTTCAGCTAATGTGAGGTACTACTGTTGTTTTCTAGATTATCGAGTAGCTGTAGCAATAGTGACTCCTGTTTTTTGCTCAATTTCCCAAATTTGACTCCCACAATTGTTGGCAAATATTCATGGGTACTATTTTCTTTCATTGAAATCCAGACCCGTCTCGCAGGAAAATCTTCAAGTGACACTGCTGAGGTAAGAATGTCTGTGTCCCAGGTATCTGTGACCGGAGTGAAAGGAGGACACCTGAAGCAAAAACCGCCTCTACTAATGTCAGTCACCTGAAAGATACCTTGGGAAGATAACGATACAGAATTATCTAATTTATAGCGCCTATGCTGTCTGCGTTCATCTGTTGCTAGTCGCATACGTCGATTCCGGTAAGCAGATTATAAATTGCTCGGACAACATTGTTACGGCAGAAACTACTATACTCAGCCCTTAGATTAAATGAGTATTACCTGTTTACTACAAATGCTTCTGAATTGCGAACAACACTAATCCCATTGAACATCACTTTAAACTCCTGACCTTCAGTTATGCCCTCCACCTCAATATCGTTCGTTTCTAATGGGATAAGAGATAAACCGGCAAAATGCGGTATGGCATTGAGTTCTTCTGACTCTCGCAACAGCTTTTCCATATTAGATGTACCAAGCGCCCCCATCTCAGGATTGTATGCAGTGCGAACAGCAATCAAAAGAGACTTGCCATTTATTTTTGCTAAGAGCTGATAATGATGATCTGGATCGGTATTAACTTCGAGTATGGTAAATCTGGCACGATCTAAAAAATTGCAGAGATAGCTCACTCCAAATGCGTGAATATTCTGTTCTGAGTTCAAATTTTTGTGATCTGCACTCATCCTGCGTTCAACTTTCACTTCCTCTTGACGTAACATACTAGTACTCCAATAAATTAATTGTTTTTAGAATGGTAATAATACTTATTCTCAAATACAGAGCACAAGGGGGAGGATCACTGTTTATACGGAATCAGAGATAAATCCTCCGATGATATTGGGGGAGTGGATCCTCTACTTAGGCTATGATTGTTGTAAATCTCTTTTTGATTGTCAGGTCAAAAGCCATATACTGAGATTTTCATACTCGACCTACATTCTACTGACTGATCTCTTGATGACCATGATAGCTAGGTTTGGGGATTATGGGTTTCTGCATCACTGTCCCCAAATAGGTTTGAAGGCTATCCTGTTTTTTTATTTTAATATTAGACTCTTAGGCGTATGAATATATACTTATCAACAATTAAAGAAAAAAATAAATCTTAACTTTTCTCAAAATTACCTGATAAAGATCAATATTAATCAAAATTTTTCAAGTGTTTATGAGATTATTATTGATATTAGCTTGTTACACCAATTTGCAGCGGTAAAAATTTTTTAAAGAAAGTAAAAAATATTGAACATCCACGGGAGCATACCATTTCTTGAGGGCTCATTACACCCAAACGGTAAATGCATCAATGTGGTAGGGTGTTGAAATTGAGATTACCACTGGCAGTGTGATACTATCGACACATAATTACTTTGAAGGTTCATATGCTGAAGATTGAGAAGATATTGGGAAGCCTATTAAAGATCTTTTCTAAACACCACGTATCAAGAAATCTTCTGCGAGGCTATAGATGAACTTGCCGCTGACTTGGTTGGTTTTATAGAGGGTTTAGAATGAGTGCGGCCTCTGATCCTGACGAGACGTTCCACACCTAAATCGGTGATACGGTAAAAGTTGTGCTGGGCGGTGTTTCCTTCCCATGCAAATTTCATCGCGAATAACGCGTCGCCCATGGTTGCATTATCGGGTAAAGGGATAACCTCGCCTTGAAATTCCCTATAGGCAATAGTGGGATGTGTCATTTCCACTAATGGTTTGAAATCATTCCTGCTGTTTGGGGGGTCTACAAGGCCTTGTATGGCTCGACTAAAGATACTCTCATCCATTTTGAGATCATCAATGATGCGATAGTGGGGCACCCACTGTTGTGGATATCGCTCACTGTAATCATAGAGCACGGTCAAAATCTGCCGTTGGTTGTGTCCAATTCTTGATTGCCTGCCCATCATAGCTCCACTGTGTTTCGGAACATATTGGTTAAGGCATATGTGCAACTGGCGCGCCAATCTAGAGATAGGCTCGATATGTAGCTGATTTTGCATCTATAAAACCCAAACGAACTAAGGGTCGAGACCTGAGCCATACCTTTTATGTCATTATTTTGTCCAAATTTTGAGAATTAAGGTCAATAAATAGGTTAGCCACTGGAAACTAAAGACCACTGCAGAGCCGAATGACATTTTACGGCTTGTGGCAAGAGGATTAGGAAAAGATCTCCTCGGCCTGACTGCGCCGGAGATCTTTGATGCTGGTTTGCATTGATTTGATCACGCTCTCGATACTTTCCTGGTCACCGGGAAGATGGGGAGCAAGGGCCTGGTTGAAATTAGCTTCAACCCGATTGAGATTTTTCAATCCAAGTAGATAATTCGATTTCTTCTTGTAGGCGGCTCTTACAAGTTCATCATAGGTTCCACCGCTAGCCTGAATCAATAAAAGATAATTGTCGGCTAGCCGTTCAACCCACACGCGGTATTGGTCCTTTACCCCGGCGGGAATATCACTGAGTTCAACCACACTCTCTAAGTCAGCGTTTGCGTTTGAGGTGGTAGCTTCCCAGACCGCGTCGAGGGTACGCTGCCTGGTTATCAGGAAGTTTTCGGAAAAGTCTTGTAGACCGTTTCTATATCGCTTGAGATGAAAAAAATAAAAGACGAAAAAGACTGGAATCAGGATCATCCATAATGCGAGCTGTGGTTTGTCTATTACCTTACCGGCAACCTGCCTGGCGATGGCCCTTTCGTTGGTGAGAATTAGTTCCCTGTTCTGGTCAATGTCCACTCTCATCGGGGATCATCGGGGTAGTGCCCGCAGCCCGAAATAGAGAATGAGCAGACAGGCGATGATTCCTGAAATTAGTGGCAAGGTCAGCCCATAATGTTCTGGCGCCATAAGCTGCAGAGTCTGAGTCAGATACTGCTGCCCGGCATGAGAGCCTTCAATCTCCGTATAGTAGTATGCTCCGGCGTCGATACCGTTCTCTTCGATAACCTGAACGATCTTATCCATGCCGTAGATATATTGCTGAAGCCAGGGGCCGATATAAACTCCGAACGAATAGATGAAAAGACAGGCCGAAACTAGCAGTGCCCAGGCTTTGATGCGTTCCTTTCTCGGATTTTTTTGATTCATAATCATCGGCTAGAATTATTCAATTCTGCTCCTCTCATTAGGTGAAACGTCCACCGAATGAGAGGAGGTTTGAAAATTAAATCGTCGCGGTTAGTTCAGGAAATACAATATAGAACATAATATAAGCAACGATCAGGGTCAGGCAAAGGTTGAACGATTGCCCGAACGCATAAAGTATCAGTGGTTTGCCGCCAACGAAATGCTCTTTGAGCTCACGGAAGTTGGTGGCCAGACCGATACTCACAAAGGAGAGGCAGAAAAACCACCCTCTAAACAGGTCGCCCATTCCTTTGACGACGCCCTGGTCGATCATAGCCGGCCCGAGACCGCCGATCTGGTTGTTAAATGAAGTGTAAAGCAATGAGAATATAATCGAGGCGGAAATAAAGCCGAGGACAAACTTGGGAAATCGGTACCAGATCTCCATTGCCCCAACCGCACGGCCGGTTTCCTCGACCTCCACCCTGGTGGTGAAGTAGAGCGCCACACAGAAAGCGATGACACCGATCAGGACGTTCTGGATCATCTTGATCGTCGCCGCCACATAGAGGGCTTTCTCCCCGAGGAAGGCGCCCGCCGCCGCCACCGCACCGGTTGCATCGATGGTACCACCCATCCAGGCGCCACCCAATATGAGCTGCTTGTCTACCGGAAAAGTCGCTTTGATGACAGCCGGCATGACGATCATCATGATCGAGGTGAAGACCAGGGAAAGACCCACCGCCAAGGTCAGCTCCTCCTTCTTGGCTTTACAGGCAGCAGCCGTGGCAATGGCCGCACTGACGCCGCAGACGCTCATGTCGGAACAGATAGTGGCGTTTAAACGTTTGGAAGGCATATGAACGATCTTCTGACCAAACCAGTAAGTAACCAGCCAGACCGTGGGGGTAACCACCCAGGCCACGAAAATGCCGGCAGTCCCGATGGTGATGATCTTCTCGAACAAAATACCGGCTCCAAGCAAAACCAGACCTGTTTTAATATAGTATTCCGTCTGCACCGCGGGTTTGGCCCATTCGGGAGTACCGACCGTATTCGAGATCAACATGCCGAATAATATCGCCCAGAAGGCGTAGCCCACGCCATAGGCCTTCATAGTACCCTGGGAGGCGGCAGTATAGGCGAGCACCGCGACGAGGAAGACAAAGCTGAAGCCAATGACGAAATCCTTGAAGGATTTACCCATCGCCGCAATGCCAATTCCGAAAAAGCACGCAAAACAGATGCCGAGAAATATCAACCAGCCAATCTGGTTGTAGGGCTTGGCCTTGGTTTTCCCTTTGGCCTTACTGGCTTTGAGCCAGGCATCTCGCCAGTCTGCAATGGAAGCCTTGGCCGCCTGGTTGAGGGCTGTGTCGTTAAAGCCGGCTGCCTCAGCCGCCGCTTCGGCCGCTTGTGCCGCAGCGAGGGCTTCAGTCTCCGCTGCCTGGGCAGCTTCAAATTTAGGCATGGCAGCGGCGTTCTTGGCGTCGGCTGCATCTTTGCTCATGATAAAAGCGTTCACCGGGTTCGATTTCCAGCCGTGAGGCTTTTTAGAGAAGTTGGACAACCACTTGCCGACACCAATATTTTTCGCTTTGACCCCCTTTTTGCCATCGTTAAGCTGGTACCAGCCAATGGTTCTGAACTTATCGGTTTTCTGGGCATCTGCTAAATACGTGCCCTCGATTTCGGTGAGCTTGGCATTCATATCCGATGAATGCGGAAAATAAATAATTACCCCCATGAGCAGGATGAAGAAGCCGAGCCAGACGGCCCACCAGTCTTCTTTTTTCAACAACTCGGACCATTCCCACTTCCCCACATCAACGACAACCTGACTATCTTGTTTTTCAGCCATAGAACCTCCTTACACAATAGAGAGTTTGAGCCGTTTACCCTTGACCTGTATGAAATCACACTTCATGAAATCATATACTACATTGTCGCATAAAATTGTACCAGATTTCTATGAATTCTCAATCCTAAACTAGCTAAGACCTTTCCTGTGGATGTATTCATAATTTTTCAGGGCTGGGTGACTGGTTCTTTGGCAATAAACAACGGTGCTGTCGAAGGAAACCCCACCATGTTTTCAACCTCTGGCACAATACCCATAAACGCTCAGAGCTTGCAATCATGGTGGCTCTGCACCAGAGCGGGGCAGCTCTTACAACAGGGGAGTTCTAGCTTTTAGAGGATATTCGGTCCGCGAGACGATTTATGTGGATGCCTGCTTTCAAGGTGATTACTGACTCGCACGCTGATACATGAATTGCATAAAGGCTCTCACTCGAGCGGTGTTTCTCAAATCTGGATGAGTGAGAATCCAGACATATCTATGACAATCTTCGGGCAGTTCAAGGATTTCCACCATATTTTCATCTGACTGACCGACATAGTGAGGCAGTGCAGCGATACCCAGGTCCTGCTGGGCAAATTTAAAAAGAGTGGACAGTTTATCGCTTGCGGCAGCCACACAATGCACAGGTACGTATTTATTCAGCCACTGGCTTACCGAGAGAGTGGCCAGGGACTCGTTGGGGACCAGGAAATGGTGGGACGAAAATTCTTCAGTCGTTGCCGGTATTCCATGTTTCTCGACATAACGCCATGAAGCGTAGAGTCGGAAAAATATCCTGCTAAGTTTTCTCCCCACCATAAAATCCGGTTGCATGTTGACGGCGGGAACAACGATATCCGCCTCTCGTTTTGTGAGGTTCGTAAATCGGATCTGGATGTCCAGATCTATCAGTATCTCGGGATATTGTTCTTTAAAGGCCTTGATATAAGGCGGGAGCCAGTAGTAGCCGATGGTATCGGTGGTGGAGATCTTCAAATTCCCGCTCAGTCGAAAGTCTTTACCCAGCAGTTTGCGCTGAATTTCGAAGATCTGGTCTTCGATCATCTCCACACTGCTGAGGATTTCCTCCCCTGCCTCCGTCAGGGTATATCCCTTTCTCGAACGCTCAAACAAGCGCACCTGCAATCTCTCTTCGAGGCTGTTGATGCGGCGGTATACGGTGGAATGGTTGACGCCCAGTTCACGGGCGGACGAACTAAGGTTACCGGTCTTAGCGACTTTGAGGAAATAAAGGTATGAATCCCAGTCGGCTCTATCTTGCATAATTGCAAATTTATTTTGCATAATTCTTGTATTGCTTTGCATATAATCAATACAAACAATAAGAGCAAGAGTATTTAAAGTTGATGGCGCCTCCGGCTCCATTCTACCCGTGAACGATACTCTCTTTCATTCAAGTCAGCTCCAGTGCGAGGCTGAAATAACTTATTTTCAAAAAAACCAATGGAGGAAGGATCATGAAACTCATAAAACACGTAACAATCGCCACCCTGGTAACCTTATTTGGGGCAACAACTGTTTTCAGTGCGGCACCATCCTGGAATCTCGACAAAGCTCATTCAAATGTCTATTTCAGTATCGACCATATCTTCTCTAAGGTTAACGGACATTTCAGAGAGTTCATGACCGATATTGCTTTCGATCCCGCAGATCTAGACGGCTCTAAATTCGATTTCGAAATTCAGGTCGGTTCCATAGACACGTACATCAGCAAAAGAGACAAACATCTCCAGTCTGGTGATTTCTTTGATGCTGCAACCTATCCGGTAATGACCTTCAAATCATCTAAGATAACTGACAAAGGTGATGGCATGTACGACGTGGCAGGCACTCTGACTGTCAAAGAAAAGGATCATGATCTGATTCTGCCATTGAAATTAGAGGGTGTTAAGGAGCACCCGGCGAAGCAGGGAACCAACGTGGCGGGCTTCAATGGCCGGGTTACTATTGACCGGTTGGCTCACGGTGTCGGTTCAGGTAAGTTCTACGACATGGGTGTTGTCGGCAAAGATGTCGATATCTTCGTAAGCCTTGAGTTGTTGAGCAAATGACGGTCGCACGCAATATGCGAGAGTTACCCAGTATGAGGACCATTCTATTAAGACCATTTCTTAGTTTTACGTGATTAGCTCATCATTTAACTTCAAGATAGAGGAAATAATCAGTAAAATAGTTTGACTATCAAATAACTTGACCTTCTGTATTATTTTGGTAGTATCTCACCAAATTTTATCGGAGGTAGTTTGAATGGAAGTTGAAATGCTGCTGACTGCTGCAATTCAATCAAGTTTCATGCTTGGTCTTATCCACGGCGTCAATCCCTGTGGCCATTCCTGGCTGGTTTTGGCTCCGTTTATATCAGCGGAAAAGAGCGGTAGAAAGGTAACCGTTTTAACGGCTTCCTTTTTAACAGGCACAGCACTGGCTTGTTTGATACTGGGCGCGAGCCTGGGGGCAGTCTCCATGCTTATCCCTCCAGCAGCAGGGGTCTGGGTCGAGGGCGGTACCTCGCTCATCCTGCTGGTGATAGGTCTGCTACTGCTTTACGATCCTCATATTCTGCACTCCCATGGCCACCACCACGATGACCACCATCACAACGACGGCAACAGTTGTAATCACTCACATGATGAAATGAAAGTAAGGTTGAGCGATAAACTTGCAAGCCTGCTGAAGAATCAGAAATCGATGCCGATAATGCTTTTTGGTATAGGATTCATAAATATGATTGTTCCCTGCCCTACGGCAGCAGTAATGTACGGTTATGCGCTCAATTCGGGCAGTACCTCGAGTGCCACTTTGGTATTTGGCACCTATGCCTTATCGACAGCGATTGCAGTGGGAGCAGTTATCTATATGATATTCAAGGTCACGAGCATGGCTAGTTCGTTGAAGAAGGACTGGGTCGAACCTCTGGTAATGAGGCTCGCCGGCCTCGTGATTGTTGTTTTCTCGGTATACGGCTTATTTACCGTGATGCATTGAGGATCTAGGGATAATGAATGTCTCAGAATTATCGCACATATTCATGGAGTTTTACGACAAATTATCCTCCTGGGAACATTCTGTCGTAAAAGACAGCGGCCTCTCTCCTGCCCAGATGCATACCATCGAGGTCATCGGCCATCGACAGAATTTGATGATGAGAGAATTGGCGGATAGATTAGGTATTACTACAGGATCACTTACCGTTGCAGTCGATAGGCTCGAAAAACTGAGGATGGTAGAGCGTAAACCCCATGAGCATGATCGTAGGGCCTGGCTCGTTGTGTTGACCGAGTTGGGAAAGAAAATGTATGATCAACACAACAAGTACCACGAAGAATTCACCCAGGAAATTTCATTCGATTTGACAGCTAACGAATTGAAAACACTCACTAAGCTTATGGCTCGTATCCTGCAGAGAATGTAGCATTGAAACATCGTCTATGTGGGGTCACACATCTCAAGGAAAGGCTCTTCCAAAAATACGCCAGAGCATTTCCACTATTTACTTTGTGTGGACATACAGTTGTAGCGCATGAATGGATGGCACCGGAGGCTGAGGTATGAGTTTTGATAAAACAGGACCCAAAATGGATTCGTCTAACTAAAAAAACGTCTTTCCACGCACACTGATGGCGATTTCTTCTGGAAAATTCAAAACGGCAGAGGAGGCATGTCGTCATTTATGGATGAACTTTCGGATGAAGAGATTTGGGACGTGATTAACGACATCAGGGGGTGAGCCAGAGTGATCATCTCATGTCACATCGCGATCTCTGGCGACTTGTAGCACTAATGTGTGATAGCTTCTGCGGTACGCTCGGAACAATGCCGTTTGTAAATTCTCGCAACTGTCGACGGTGATAAACCCACTCGCCCACCCACCTCTTGGTAGCTCTGTCCTTCTGTTACTAACTCGGCGATAAGCTGGTTTCTTTGAGAAGGATCCCTCAGCCTCTTCTTATCTATTTTCTCCCGAAATTCTAATCCGTTGTCCCTTAATATTTCCTCCACTTGTGTGGCAGTTGCTCTTCCGCATTCAGGTAACGACAAAAACTCATTGAAAGTCATCTTTGAAATATCTGAGACCCTGCGGATACGATTTTCACTGCAGATCCTAATCAAGCGTATGGAACACTTGTACTTTTTATGTGGTGTATCTTTAAATTTAATATGCGGCATCTATAATCTCCTTCATCATGCCGATAAACATTTTGAGAGTGCTTTTTAATTGGTTAAATCAAGCTGTATATGCTATCCCTTCAAGTTTGGGTGATGTAGCAAATTAAACTAGTTTAAAAAGGGAGACTACATCACCCAAGAGGTAATATGGCAGATAGACTTCCACCAGATAATAAATAAATTAAATACTAAACTAATAAAGTGCAACCACTATGTCGGAGTTGTCCGAACTTTAATGAGTAATTATTCACGCCAGATCAATTTTCCGGACTGCCCGTTTTTTTCTTAAAGGGTGTGATCAAAAATTCTCTGAACAGTATCTCAGTTACAAACAACAGCCAGAAGATATATGGGTTCGAAATTCTGGAGTTACAACTCACTAAGAAAATCACTCAGCAAATTCCCCGCTTCAATTCGCCCTTGAGATTGCAGATGTTCAAGTAGTGAAGATCATTGATGTGTTGAAGATGCCCTGTTTACGAGCAGGCAATATAGGGTTGTCTCTGGTATATTTGTGGTAACACCGTCCACAATAACTGCAAACGGTATTTCGGACTTGCCATCTCCTTGAAAATCAAAAAAATACGATCCCATGAGTAACCCACGCTATTACCTTCTCATCATTTTTGTCTTTGTCTGTCTGGTTGCCCTGGTTTGCGCTCTCTTGTTTATCCCGCTCAAGCAGGCCTTCATGTCCAACTGGGGCTTCAACTTGATCATAATCGGTGCCTTACTGATTGGTATCTTGTTGAACATTCGCCGGGTATTAATTCTTGAGCCTGAAATAAATTGGATCAAAATATTCAGGACCGGGACTTCCGGTCTATCCGTTACGGAAAGCCCTGAGTTACTCAAGCCACTGGCCAAACATCTCGAAGGTCTGCACCGCGACCGATTCAGCCTGTCAGCTCTGTCTTTGAGGACGGTCCTGGAGGGAATCAGGGGCCGGCTTGACGAATCAAGGGAAATATCCCGCTATATTATCGGCCTGCTCGTCTTTCTGGGGCTGCTCGGGACTTTCTGGGGGTTGCTGGGCACTATCAGCTCGGTAAGCAGCATAGTGGGGGGACTTGAAGTCGGTGAAGAAAACTACGGACAGATGTTTCAGGCCCTCAAAGCAAGTTTGCAGGAACCGCTTCGTGGAATGGGCACCGCTTTTAGCTCCTCGCTTTTTGGGCTTGGGGGCTCCCTGATTCTCGGATTCATTGATATCCAGGCGAATCATGCTCAGAACCGTTTTTTTAATGAGCTGGAGGAGTGGCTATCTGGAGTCACCCAGCTTGTTGAGCGGACCATGGTCGGTGAGTTCGAGGAAGAAGGAGTCGGGCTAAACCGATCACAATGGGAGGGAAACCGGATGGACAGACTCATTTCGGAACTGCACCGTACTAATCAACAGATGGCAGCACTGCTGGATCGATCAGCCTCGCAATCGCAGGATGGCACCGCCGAATCTGATGAAAATAGATAGGAGCCGATATGCGTATATCCAGCCGTAATTTTCAGGAGTCTGTGAGCATCTGGCCAGGTTATGTTGATGTATTGTCGGCTCTGATCATGATCGTCATTTTTGTCCTGCTCATCTTTACGCTGTCGCAATTTATTCTGAGCAATATTTTGACCGACCAGAGCAGCGAGTTACAGGACTTGTATTCCCAGATTGCTGAAATTACCGAACTGCTGGGTTTGGAGGAGGAGAAAAATGAGGAAATGACCACTCAGATTGCCGCCCTCTCGACCGAGATAGATATTCTGTCCAGCGAGAAAACAAAACTGGAGAGCGATGTTGACTATCTGAACGAGAAGCGGGTCGAAGACTTTCAGGAGATTGAGTTTCAACTTAAGACGATCGCCAGCCTGCAGCAGGATATCAATGCATTGCGAGATCTGCGCCAGCGTCTCGAAAATGAGATAAGCACGGTTGCCAATAGTCTCCAGCGGGAGCAAAAGCTAACTGCTTACCTGCGGGACCGTAGCAAAGTACTAGAAGCCCGACTCACTAGTGAGCAGGAAAGAACTGTACTGGCTCAAAAGACGATAGAACAGCGGGACATTAGAATCGAGGCTTTATCGGCCTTGATAGGCGAACAGCAGCAGGCTCTGGATAGTGAAAAAAGGTTAACGGCTGATGCCCGGGCTGAAGTTGCACTGCTCACTCAGAAAATCTCTCAGTTGCAAGCGCAGCTCGGTGAAATCGCTGAGGCCCTTCGTCTCTCAGAGATCGATCGCCAGCAGCAGAAAGAGGAAATCAGCGATCTCGGCAGACGCCTGAACATAGAATTAGCCCGTCGGGTTAACGACCTGGAACGGTATCGTTCAGAATTCTTCGGTCAGCTGCGCGAGATTCTCGGCAATAATCCGTTTATCCAGATCGAAGGAGATCGTTTTCTGCTTCAGGCCGAGCTGCTCTTCCCTTCGGGCAGTGCCGACCTTTCGGATAATGGGAAACTTGAACTAGACGGACTAGCCGATGTCCTTAACGAGATTATCCCTGCAATTCCTGATGGTTTGCAGTGGATTCTCCGGGTTGACGGTCATACCGACAAGGTCCCGATCAACTCGGCGAGTTATCCCTCCAACTGGGAACTGTCCACTGCGCGAGCCGTGTCTGTGGTACGTTACCTGGCAAGTCGCGGAATTCCTGAAGCTCGCATGGCTGCAGCAGGGTTCAGCAAGTTTCATCCCATCGATACGGCCGAGAGCAATGAAGCTTACCGCAAAAACCGGCGTATTGAGATTAAATTGACTGCGAGATGAGTATAGACTGCTACATATTGATTATGGGGCTTAGGAAGCAAAACAGACACCCCATTTATAAGATCTGAAGTAGTTTTCTCCTTGGTGGGTAAAGGTGGGTAAAGGTGGGTAAAAATGGCGGACATATTTTTATCGGAGCATCGTCTGGCAGACGTGAAGGCGTAGCAGATTTGAGCTGATTATATGGGGTATGTGGTCGCTCGGGCCCTCCTTCGCTGGCTAAATGCGATCTTGAGGCAATGTCTGGCGCCAGAAAGCCGAAACTTCTCCCAAATGGACGTGCGGTAAGGGTATGATCATCTGAATCCACATCCATAGCCTCTGATTGGTTATGATCCATTGAAGTATGGTTATTCGGGGACTCATGCTCCTCGTGTTCCGACTCATCGGGTGGTTGATGAACGGCGAGTGGCTGAGCCATTAATGACTCGCACTCTCACTTTTTCACCAGGTTTTGCTTCAAGCCTGGTTTCAGGTAAACCGTTTGAGAGAAAGAAATATTAGGCGATATCGGCAATATCCATGGGCGGCATGCGTTGCAGCTCTCCTTTGAAATAATCGCCCAGATGCCCTGCGACAGACGCTCCGAGTATTGATTGGGAGGAGCCTTTCTCGAACGCGTACCAGTGGTTGCCCCGCTTCAAGGTCCTCATCACCTCGCCAGGCGATTCCGTGGTCCAGTCGGACAGCAGAAAGACATAATCACGTGCGGTGCTGTGCTGCTGGTCAGGAATAACTATTGAACCATACAGTCCATGCTGTTCCTGGAGCCCGGAGTGCGAGTGATACCAGTAGGTTCCCGTCTATACCCACTTCCTCTTGTGAGATGACAATGTTGTACTCGCGGATTGCAGCGGAAGTGGAGGAGAGAGAGAAAAACAACATTCCCAGGGCAACAACCAAGGTACAACAATGTTTCATCATGTTCGCTAAGCAGAAGGAGGTTTCAAGGAAGTAATCTATTGCAGGCTGTGTTGAGGAGAAATTTTATAATTCTTCAACCCCAATTGATGTCATCATTCCTGCCTCCGCATGTTCCAGTATATGGCAATGGGCTACCCAGATACCTTTGTGCATGGGGACAAGACCTATGACGACAATTTCTCGCGGTCCAACAAGAACGGTATCTCTGGTAAAAGGTTCAACCGCAGGCTTACCGTTGCGCTCCAGTACCCTGAAAAAGACACCATGGATGTGCATGGGGTGCAACCGTGCACTGCTGTTCTGAAAGACAATCTTTTGAGGTCTACCAAGCTCGAAGTCAACATTATCCGCATCCGGCCAGAATTGCTGATTCATCCCCCAGCCAATACCCAGCTCTCCTCCTCGAAAGGCATTGAGATCCCAGGTCTTGCTGACTGTTGAATCGTCAAACATCTCAGCAGGGATAAAGTCGCCTGCTGTCTTGACAGTAAATTCCGGCGTTTTGAGAGCTGGACCTTCGGCTACCGTAAGCGAGGCCAGTTGATAGCTGTTACGAGGGAACCCATCGACCAAAGCGAATGTCTTACCTGCGCTGTTCGGAGGTATGGTTATGTCTAAGTCTATCCTGTTTCCAGGCGATAAATAAAACTGCTCTAACGGGAATATATTGGTAACTGGACGGCCATCCACGGCAATGACATCGGCCTGAAGCCCCTGAAGCAGGGGAAGAAAAATTCGAGCGTTCGCCCCATTGATAATTCTTACTCGTATCCGCTCTCCCGGTCTGACTGATAAGTCGGGTTTGACTTTGCCATTAACCGTGGGGACATTTCCCCAGCGTCCGTCATGCATGAGATCATGGGGGGTATTGAAGTGTGGATATATTGTACCGTCCTTCTGCAAACGCCAATCGTCCAGAAACAAAATCAGCTCGCTGGACCAAGGCTGCTGTTCTTTCTCGTCAACGATCAGCACACCTTTAAGGCCCCGCTCCAGTTGTTCGCTGTTATTAAAATGCGGGTGGTACCAGAAAGTTCCCACCTCGGATAACTCAAGCTCATAGGTGAAGCTGTCGCCTGGCTTTATGGGGTCCTGGGTCACTCCGGGAACACCGTCCATGGCGTTGTCTATTCTTAAGCCGTGCCAGTGAATCGTCGTCGGCTCATCCAGGTTATTTGTGAAATTTACTGAAAGCTTCGAGCCCTGCTTTGCTCTAATAAGAGGACCGGGAATCTGCTTATTGTAGTGCCACACAGGAGTTTCGGTTTCAAAGAACGGAAATTTAAAGCTCCCTTTCGCTGCTTCCAATTCGATCACTTCTGAAGCATGTGAGCTCCAATTGATCGCCAGTAGACACGCAGTTAAGGATATGAGTAATTTTATGTGTTTCATCGGTAGTTGTGGGGTTGGTCAGCAGTATGGGCAATTTGCTTATTTGTTGAATCAAAGGAGCCCTTTGATTTTTGACCTTATGTGAGATGATTTCCAATCCACTTCGCCGACAAGTTTCTCAACAATAATACCCTGCTTGTCGATGATAAATGATAGGGGTATTCCAACTACCCGATACTTCTTGGCTGTTTCACCGTCAGTATCAAGCAGCACCCTGTTTGAGTGTCCTTTTCGCTGGATAAATGATGCGACGGTATCGCGGTCTTGTTTCATATTAATCAGAAGAATTTTAAAGTCTTTGTTATCGTATTTCTTTTTCAATTTATCCAGGGAAGACAACTCCTTCCCGCAGGTCGGTCACCAGGTTGTCCAGAAGAGCAAAATCGTGACTGAACCCTGATAATCTGAAATGCTCACCCGGTTATTATCGAGATCAGAAAGAGTGAAATCGGGCGCGTTCTGACGGTCTGTCTGAATGCTTACATAGGAGGCGTTACTCAGGGATGGCAAGAATAGAATACCAAACAACAGAATTACGAGTATTACGCTGTTATGTTGAGGGATATTAAACTTCTGTTTGATTTTCTCCTCTACATAATTCATGCAATTAACATTGATTAAACTGTTTAGATCATTCATAGATGGAGTATAAGCACGAGCAGGAGAATCACCACAGGGTGGTAATGTCATACCGGGTCTATTATAATTCGGTACTCAATTCAAAATTGTTAAAGGAGTGATGTATGCGACTGGCAAAAATCTGGTTCAAAGGTTCGCCTGTAGTGTTTTTCATACTTGTTTTTGGGGGTGCGGTGGGAAGTATGGCCCATGAGTGGATGGCGCCAGCTGATGAGGGAAAAAGACCTAATCCAGTTGCGTCTGACATGAAATCAATCGAGCGCGGCAAGATCATTTACCTCGAAAATTGTGCTGCCTGCCATGGTGAAAGAATCGAGGGAATGAAAGCTGATGAAACAGGGCTTCAAATGGATTCACCAAATCTGAAGAAACGGTTTCTCACGCACACTGATGGAGACTTCTTCTGGAAAATCCAAAACGGCAGAGGAGATATGCCGTCCTTCAAAGAGGATTTGACCGAAGAACAAACCTGGGATGTCATCAATTACATTAGATGCGAATCTGAATGACACCCTCAACTCAGTCTTCAAAAACTAAATGCACTTCTGGTTATCAAGTGAGAAGCAATTCTCGCATCCGTTGATAATCGTCTTCGCTGATTTCTCCTTTTGCAAATCGGTTTTTAAGGATCTCCAAAGAGTCGTATTTGTCCACCTCAGCATTTGATTTTGGCAGGAATGACATAATCAGTTTCTCTAATGATCACCGATAGTCAATTTTTTTGAAACTCACTTATATGTTATCAGTTTCTGGATTGGCAACAATGAATTGACGCAGCATTTTTTGCTGTTGAATTATTTCGCTCACGATCTCATCTCCCGGGAAGATCTCCCCACCTGCAATGACTTTCGCAAAGACCCCTTCTCTAGGCATGATGCAATCACCGGTCGCTCTTTTTATTGCACAACCATTGTTGTGG
>JABDPQ010000259.1 GCA_013042695.1 Desulfobacterales bacterium
GCATTCCCTTCTCTGGAATTACTTTCAATCCTTTCTATAAAATCAAGACTACTGATCCTTTCTTCAATGGCGATCACTATGCCTTTTTCAATCTCTTCTGGGCTTGCTCCCGGATAGGGGACAGAAATGGTAATTATATCTAGGTCGTAATATGGAAAGACCTCTTGAGTTATTGAATTAATTGAGATGGCACCGCAAATCAGAAAAAAAGCCATAAGCAGGTTGGCAGCGGTGGAATTATGGACAAATGATCCGATAATGGACCTGGAGTCTTTTCGAGAAGTTTGCATGGCGATGACCGCTATTGTTCCTTCTTCTTATTTGGCTTTTTTCGCTCGGCCGACGTTGAAACTGCCATACCCTCGAGAGGGTTTTGAAGTCTGCTTGTAATGAGCTGCACTCCGTCTAGATCACCCTTAACAAGTACATCATTTTTTCTTTGCCAAACGATAGTAACCTGGGCATATCTCAGTTTACCGTCTGTAAAAATCCAAATGGTATTGTTGTCGTGGATTGCTGTTCGCGGAATTCGAAATAGGCCTGCCAACGTACCACAGTCGATATCTGCCCTGACATAACTTCCAAGCAAAATCTTGTTAAAACTGCTTGGCGATTTCGTTGTCAGGTCCAAAGGATCTTCGATGGCGACGACGAGGCGGGCCATCCTATTGTCGCTACTGATTTCACCGAGAAGTTTAAGTACATGCCCTGTCCTTTGAATCGGACTGCCATGATTACCGTTTAGCCTGATGGTCACAGCTGAACTTTTGGTTGATTCGGTAGTTGGCAGGTTAATATATGATAGTGATGCTATCGGTACAGAGAGTTTGACCCAGAATCGATCAGTTCCAACCAGGCGTGCAACCGGAGCATACCGGGCAATGAACTTTCCTACTTCGATATTGTTTTCCATAACCACAGCGTTAAATGGCGCTTTGATGGCTGTACGTCCGATATCCAGTAGAGCTTCATCGAGTTTGCTTTGGGCCGCCTGCAGGCGAGCCAGTGCCCGTTTCATTTGAGGTTCTCGTAAGACGAGACGCTTGCCTTTTTCTGTGGTAACCATTTCCTCTTTAAAGAGTTCCCACTCCTGTTTGGCGATAATCTGTTGACCTGATTCAAGTTCAAGTTCGTTTTCTGCCTCGATAACAGCAGCCTTACGCTCGAGGACAACGAGCTCATAATTGGTACGATCTATCTGGGCTAAGGTATCACCTTCTCTCAGAAAACCACCAGGAATCAGCTCATCATTCTTTGCCAATACCGTTCCCTGGACCTCTGATACTACCGTCAGTTCTTTCTCCGGTATAACATTGCCAAAGGACTCAAGAAATACCTGAAAATCTGCTCTTTTGAGAATACTGGTTTCAACCAGCGGTATGAGCGGCGCTGGGCGCTTTCGCTTCGGCTGCGGTTTGAAATGATAGAAACTGAATATTACTGCCGCTGAAATAAGCAGAGCAATAAGAGAAAAAAAATATTTCATGATTCTGGTCCAATTAAAGGAATGGTGTTGCCAATAGCCTGATAAAGAGAGATTCTGATGAGAAGTAAATTGCTTTGCAAGGTGATGATCTCTCGTTCCAGGCGCTGTGTTGAATTGAGTGAGTTCAACACAGGTAAATAATCACTTACACCCTGCAGATATCGTTTCTGCGATTCAAGCAGTGCCGAGCGAGAAACAGCAAGTTGTTCATCTTTAACATGTATGAGCTCTTGCTGTTTGGTTTCACGCCACAATGCTGTTTGAACCTCCTCTATGGCAATGAGAAAGGTCTGGTTGAAACGGGCCACGAGTTCTTCGTAAACAGCCTCCGTTCTCTCTACTTCAGCTTTCCTTCTTCCCCAATCGATAATTGGTGCGATTAACTCACCAAAAAAACTAAGAAATAACTCGTCACTTCTAATGCCTGATCCGCGTATACCACTTCGGGCACCAACGGTGATGCGCGGCAGACGATCGGTACGCGCTTCGTCAATGCGATAACCTGATGCCTCCAGCAAATTGTTCAGATATCTGAGGTCTGGTCGATTCAATAGGAGATCTGCTGGTATGCCAAAGTCAGGAACAGAAGGTAAGTCTGGCAGCTGATTCGTTGATGAAAAAATGGCCTGTATAGGATTGCTGCCGAGTAGAACCGACAGGCGATACTGAAGAGCTATCAGCTGGGAAGTTACTTGAGGCAGGCCTGCCTGGGTGGCAACAAGCTGTTCTTGCTGCTGATATATATCGATAAGGGAGGAACCGCCCTGCGCAAATCGTAGACGAAGTATTTTTAGTGTCTTTTTGTTGGTCTCAATCTGTTCAGTGAGCAAGAGATATTGTTGCTGTTGTTCTATTATTCTGAAAAAAGTGGTAGCTATTTCTGTGGTTAAAAGCAGTGCGGCCGTTTCAAGTTCCTCCTGAGAGGCCATTGTGTCAAAGCTTGCTGCTTTGGCGGCAGATGATAATCGGTTCCAGAAATCTATTTCCCAGGAAAGGCGAATTCCACCAAAGGTTGCATTGCTGTCGACTCGATCGCGATTAAAGAACTTGTCTTGAGAGATCTCGCCAGTAATTTCAGGGTAGAGTCTTGAATCAGTTCTTTTCGCAATAGCCCTGGATTGCTTCAACCGGGCGTAGTATTGCTGTATGGTAAAGTTGTGTGCCAATGCGTCAGTAATCAGAGAATCAAGGGTTCTATCGTTAAAGATGTGCCACCATTTATCACCACGCGGCGCTTGGACTCGATCTTCAGGAGTCTCAAAGGTGTCACTGTTTTCAAAAAGAACCGGTGAACTTTTCTGCTCCTGAAACGACTGAGTGCAGCCTGATATAATGAGCGAAACCAAGAGAAGAGCTGTCAATAACAGGTACAAGGTGTGGTTGATGAAATACCTATCGGATAAAACACCTACGGAGTGCAAATATTTTCTACTGGTCATGTTTACCCGGTATTTCATCGACAAATTAAGCATTATTATCAAAGACGTGGGTAGTAGGTAATGACATGGAAAGAATTCAATCGAAGCGTTGATAAAGTTTAAAACATTTACATACAGTACTATTGTTGATGAATCAAGACAGATAAATGTGATATAAATTAAAGAATAATAGTAAAAAATATAACATATTGCAGGGTGCACTGTTGATATATTTGTGTCTTATCCGTTAATCGAAATGAGGCCCAGTTGATGGAAGAGTTGTCAGAATCCCAAAAAGCCCGAACCGCTATTGCTACCTTCAAAACGTTGGCTGATGCATTGATCTTAAGAGGGTCATACAGTCCATCCGGGACAACTGGGCGAAAATTGGAAGATGCCTTGAAGCAATTCAGTCCTGAAATTTACGGATCAATGGGTGACTCAAGGATTGTTGAACTCAAGGGAATCGAATATGTCGTAGACCGACTTCCACGCGGCATAGAAAAATGCAACAGGATTATTCTAACCGCACAGGAAGATCTTGATGGCACCTCTTTTGAAGTTGTTCGCCCGCTCAAACGCCGACGCATATCATATTTTGTATCTGAAAGAGAAATGTGTTTCGTTGTTACCAGAGGGACAACTGAAATATATGATATCTTGACGCACTTAACCTTTTTGAATATCGAAGCACAAAAAATCAGCGATCAAGCATCACTGAAGGAGGGTCAAACGTGCAAGGAATGGCATGAGTTAGAAAAAACCCTTCAGACAGAGCACGAGCCCGAAGGTGCGACCCTTGACCAGGCAATATGGAATCTGTCCATCATTCTTGGCAGAACCTTTAAAGAGACAAAAGAAACCTATGAATATCTTGAAAGTAACAGGGCCGAGCAGTTTAACAATGGACTCTTCAGAATCGTTCATGCGCTTGGCCAACGAGTTCTCAACGAAGAGCATGCTCTGGATGAATCCTTAACAATCTACTTTACCCCATCCCTGTTAGAGATCCTTGGACATCATAAATACGCTTCTGCCTGGGCCGAGTCTGTTAAGCGTAAACTTATTGAACAGGACCTGCAGGGCAGACCAATCAATATTATTAGTGCAAATTTACATTCTTTCAGAAATATCCTCTTTGGTCGTGGTGCCCTTGCAGAGACTGAGATCGAATTGCCGGTAGATTTATATGAGATGATTCAGCTGATACGAGACAATGGTATTGATGTTGACTACTATGCGGCTGAGTTCGGTTTTATTTCATATGAGGATGAGTCAGGAGCCGGTATTGATGTGCAGATTATTGATAGTCTCCGCCTGCAACCCGATTGTGTTCATCAGGATGTTGCCATTGACTGGGACTATGTGAAAAAACACAAACCCGTTCTTGTTGTCATGGACTATGCCTTTGGGGCTCAAGCCTATGAGGTAATGGATGAATTACTCAGTCCGTGCAGTGTTGATGGCAGGTTGGTTGTCTTATCTATTGAGTCAATTTCTATCATGGGCAAAGCGGGAATCCTGCCTGGCAAGAAAGGTGACATCATGCTTGCTAATGCCCACGTGATGGAAGGAACACCGCATAACTATATTGTCAATAATGATCTATCCGATACGGACTTCAATGAGAGCATAGATGTTTATAGTGGGCCGATGGTCACCGTTTTGGGTACCTCGTTACAAAACCGCTACGTGCTTGAGAGATTCCATGCTTCATCGTGGCGTGCAATTGGTCTTGAGATGGAGGGCGGCCATTATCAACGAGCCATTAACGCGGCCATAATTCAAAAGCATATCCCCAAGGCAATGAAGGTACGATATGCTTATTACGCCTCAGATAATCCTTTGCAGAGCGGTCAGACGCTTGCCTCCGGGCCGATGGGTTCGGATGGTATTGTACCCACTTATCTGATATCTCGAGTTATTCTTCAAAAAATTTTACAGGAAACGAATGGCAGCTAAAGAGCAGCTGAAAACCGGTAGGATCTTTTATGCCTCACCATGGATATTTGCAGCTGCATGTGCGCTTCTGACGCTCATCATCGGTGTCTTTGCTGCTAATAATTACCAGCGAGAAAAAAAGCTCATGTCACAGGCTCTTTTTCAGGAGGGAAGAGCAGTTCTCAACCTTGTTTCCGCTGGGGCGAGAGCAGCAGTTAGAAGAGCTATTTTGACCAATGATTTTGCACCTGATAGCTGGATAATTGCGGTACAGACGGTTATTGAGGACAGTTCTCAGCATCCTTCGATTG
>JABDPQ010000271.1 GCA_013042695.1 Desulfobacterales bacterium
ATTTCGTGGCCACTCAAGCGCTCGGAGTTGCACATCTTCCCGTGGGACACAATGGTGATCCCGGTGTTTATGCGGGCACCTCGATTTCAACGGCCTACACCGCACGCCTTGTCTCGGCTATTATCAACCAAGACCCCGATGCTGATCTTGATACTATTTTAACACAATTAGCTGCAGAGAATTGAGCTGCAGGGGAAATATGGGCAGGGCGGTTTACTCCTCTTTGGGTTCACGGCTGAGTAAATCACTTACGGCCGTTCTGCAATCTTTGTCTTTGTATAAGATATCATAGACCTGTTCGAGAATAGGCATTTCTATGCCTATTTTTCGAGCCAAACCATATACCGATTGGGTTGTTTTAACACCTTCGGCAACCATCGACATCTCTTTGAGAATCTTACTTAGCTTTTTTCCCTCGCCAAGTTTAATCCCAACATGTCTATTCCTACTGAGATCACCTGTACAGGTTAAGACAAGATCACCGAGTCCGCTGAGCCCGTAAAACGTTTCCCTTTCAGCCCCAAGGGCGCACCCCAGCCGCGTCATCTCCGCAAGTCCTCTCGTGATAAGGGCGGCTCGGGCATTCGTTCCAAACTGCAAGCCATCACATATACCCGCCGCTATGGCAACAATATTTTTTAATGAGGCGCTGATTTCGAGGCCAAGTATGTCGGTACTGGTATAAACCCTTAGGTACAAAGAATTAAATAGCTGCTGAAGCCAGCCTGCGGTCGCAGCTGACGTACAGCCTATTGTTACGGCTGTTGGAACTTCCAGGGCAACCTCTTTTGCAAATGATGGCCCAGAGAGAACGGCAACCTGAATCTTGCTTTCCAGGTAAGCTTCGCCGGCAACGTCGCTCATTATCTGGGTCATCGTCATCAGAGAACGGTTTTCAACACCTTTGGTCGCGGAGACAACACTGCACGAGCTGCGCATGTTGGCAACAACCTGTCTGAAGACATCACGGAAACCGTGGGAGGGAACAACCATACAGATACAGTCCGCCCCGTTGACAGCGGCACCAATATCAGCTGTCGGGATGATGGCGTCTGGAAAAGAAAATCCTGGTAAGTATTTCTGGTTCTGCCGTTCTTTTTTTAAGCTGTTGACATGCTCGGGGTTATGCCCCCAAAGCCTGATATCATATCCTTTTTTTGCCAGATGAAGAGCAATTGCCGTTCCCCAGGAGCCAGCACCAACGACAGTTAATATGGGGACGCTACTCTTCAAGTTCCTCCATCTCATCATCTGTTTCGTCTATTTCAACGGCATCCATGCCGACAACCTTTTCTTCACCATCAAGGTTGATAAGCGTTACCCCCTGGGTTGTTCTACCAATGACCCTGACATTAAACAGGGGCATTCTGATCATTTTTCCGGAGTCTGCAATCAGGATAATTTCCTGGTTTTCGTCGACGATCATTGCCCCTATAACGTCACCGTTTCTGTCGCTTGGCTTAATGGCAAAAATACCCTTACCGCCGCGTCTCTGGATTCGATAATCTTCTACACGACTTCGTTTACCATAGCCGTTTTCGGTGACGGTTAAAATTGTTTTATCGCTGTTTTCCTCAATAACCCCCACACCCACGATATAGTCGTCACCTTTCAGCCTAATACCTCTTACGCCGGCAGCCGTTCTGCCCATCGTTCTCACGTCTGACTCGTGGAACCGGATCGACATGCCATTTCGTGATACCATAAAGACCGTGTCGCTGCCTGAAAGGATGTGGGTGGCGATGATTTCATCACCCTCGTTTATTGTTAAAGCTCTCTTCCCTTTTCTCAACGGTCTTTTGAATTCGGCAAGACTTGTCTTTTTTACTCGTCCGTATTTGGTAACCATAAGGATCGTTTTGACCCCATCGTGATCATCAAAAGAAGACAGTGGCAGGATCGCCGCAACCTTCTCTCCCTCCGTCAGGTTAAGCAGGTTGACAATGGCTTTGCCGCGGGCTGTTCTTCCCACAAGCGGGAGTTGGTAGACTTTTCGCCAAAAGACTTTGCCGTGGTTCGTGAAGAAAAGAAAGGTGTCCAGGGTTGAGGCAACATACAGGTTTGAAACAAAATCTTCCTCGATGTTGGTTACCCCCCTTACCCCCTTGCCACCCCGGTGTTGAGACCTATAGAGGCTGACGGGGTTTCTTTTGATATAGCCTGTATGGGTTACGGTTACGGCCATCTCTTCCGGGGCAATAAGGTCTTCTGGTAAAAATTCATCTACTGCGTCAATAATTTCTGTTTTTCTCTCGTCCCCGTAAGTTTCTTTGATCTCCTGAAGTTCGTCCTTGATAATATCCATGACCATGGACTCGTTGGCCAAAATTTCCTTTAACTTTTTTATTTCCTCTATAATATTTTCATAATCCCGGGCAATTTTCTCTCTTTCGAGTCCGGTCAGGCGCTGTAGACGCATGTCAAGAATAGTCTGGGCCTGTATTTCTGAGAGGTCATATCGGGAAATAAGCCCAAATTTTGCCTCTGAGGGATTCTTTGATGCCTTAATTAGCTCCACGACATCATCAAGGTTGTTAATAGCTATATTCAACCCTTCCAGAATATGGGCTTTTTCTTCAGCTTTTCTTAATTCAAAGGAGGTTCTTCGGTAAACAACAACCTTCCTATGTTGAATAAAGTGCTCAAGAATCTGTTTTATGTTCAGAACTTCTGGCTTGTTATTGACAATAGCCAGAAAAATAATGCCAAAGGAACGTTGCATCGGTGTCATTTTAAACAGCTGGTTAATGACAATTTCTGCAATTTCATCCCTTTTTAACTCCAAGACAACCCGAACCCCATGTCTGTCTGATTCATCACGAATTTCAGATATGGCTGGCAGTTTCTTGTCTTTGATAAGCTGGGCAACTTTTTCCACGAGCACCGCCTTGTTTTGCTGATACGGTACCTCGGTGATAATGATTGCCTCCCGTTTTCCTCCTTTTATTTTTTCAACATGGGTTTGAGCACGCATGATAACAACACCGCGCCCCGTCTCGTATGCTTCCCGAATACCCGCTCTGCCGCAGATGATTCCGCCCGTTGGAAAATCCGGGCCGGTTATCAGCGAAAAAAGCTGATGAACTGTCAAGTTAGGATCGTCGATAAGCGCGATTAAGCCGCTCAGAACTTCAACAATATTGTGGGGCGGGATATTTGTTGCCATACCAACCGCTATTCCAGAAGAACCGTTAATCAGCAGATTTGGAATTTTGCTTGGCATGACGGATGGTTCCGTCAACGAGTTGTCATAGTTTGGAATAAAATCGACCGTCTCCTTTTCAAGATCTGCTACTATTTCCCGATCAATTCGAGTCATGCGTGCTTCGGTATACCGCATGGCAGCAGGTGAATCACCATCAAGAGAACCAAAGTTTCCTTGCCCGTTAACCAGCGGGTACCTCAAGGAGAAGTCTTGTGCCATGCGCACAAGGGTATCATAGGCTGCCGTGTCACCATGCGGATGATACTTACCGATGACATCACCAACGATTCGAGCGGATTTCACATACGGCCGGTTGTAAAGGACACCAAGCTCTCGCATGGCAAAGAGCACTCGTCGATGAACGGGTTTCAAGCCGTCACGCACGTCGGGTAATGCCCTTCCTGCAATAACACTCATCGCATAATCGAGATAAGACTTTTTAAGCTCTTTTTCTATGGATATTGTTGGAAATGTTTCCTTCGGTATATCTGTTTCTATATCTGTTGTCATTTTTATGTAATATAGCTGTTTTTAGTATCTGAGAACGACTCTTCTACGTTTTTCTTACATTCTTTTTCCGTAAGAACAATTATTTCCCCCTTACAGGGACAGAAGGGGTTATATATCCAGTTCTGTAACCTCAAGGGCATGTGTCTGGATAAACTCGCGGCGCGGTTCTACTTTGTCGCCCATCAATGTCGTAAACATTTCGTCGGCTTCTTCGGCATCGTTAATCATTACTTGCAACAGCGTTCTGTTGTCAGGATTCATTGTTGTGTCCCAGAGCTGTTCAGGGTTCATTTCTCCGAGTCCCTTGTATCTCTGCAGGTGGCTGCCCTTAAACGACTCATTTCGAACCAACTGGACCATTTCCCCCCAGTTTTCGGCTTTTATATCAGCATCTTTTTCTGACTTCACTGCTTGTTTGATCGTAAAACTTCTGTTGAGATATTGTTTTATATCCGGAAAAAGCTGTAGTGCTGAGCGGTACTCGCTAATAAGAGGAATTTGTGGTCCCACCGTTGTCATTACCTGGGCCTTTCCTTTTACAGCCACGTCTACTTCATAACAGTCCGCCCGCCACCTACAGGATCTAACGGTCCCCACAATCATTTTTTTGTTTGCTGACAACTCCTCGACGATTGCTTCGACGTATTCTCTGTCAGAAAACTGATCGGCCTTGCGAACCCCTTTTTCGAGCAGAAAGAACAGCAGCTCTTCCCAAATATTAAGTCTGTTCAGGTAGGAGACTAATCTTTGATATACAGATAATTTTTTTAAGCTTTCAATAAGCCCCTGTCCTGCCAATTCCGTTTCTTCATTAATGACAACGGTTACTTTTTCGCTGGCCCGAGAGAAGAGAAAACTATTTAAATCATCATCATCTATAAAATATTGTTCCTTCTTTCCCTTGGCGAGACGATACAGAGGCGGCTGACCTATATAAACATAGCCACCCTGAACAAGCGGCAGCATCTGTCTGTAAAGAAAGGTGAGGAGAAGCGTCCGTATATGAGCCCCATCTACATCAGCATCTGTCATAATAATGATTTTGTGATACCTAAGTCTTTCCTTATCGAATTCTTCTTTGCCTATGCCACATCCAAGTGCAGCAATAAGTTGCTTTATTTCCTCACTACCTAAGATTTTATCGAAGCGGGCCTTTTCAACATTCATTATTTTACCGCGAAGCGGCAGTACCGCTTGTATTGAACGATCCCTACCTTGTTTTGCAGAACCTCCAGCTGAATCACCCTCGACAATAAATATTTCTCTTTTTTCCGGATCTTTTTCCTGACATTCTGCAAGTTTGCCGGCCATAAGTAAGCTTGTCGATCCTTTTTTTCGAGAAAGATCCCTGGCTTTTTTAGCCGCCTCCCTGGCCCTGGCTGCTTCTACGGCCTTTGTCAGAATCCGTTTAGCAACCGATGGGTTTTGTTCAAGAAAAAGCGTTAGTTTTTCACTACAAACAGATTCAACGATTGATTTTACTTCTGAATTACCAAGCTTTGTCTTTGTCTGACCTTCGAATTGAGGATTGGGTACATGTACTGAGATAACACATGTCAACCCTTCGCGGACATCGTCGCCGCCCATCTTCTCCTGAAGGTTTTTGGGAACAATATCGTCACTGGCATATCTGTTGATACACTTGGTAAGAGCTGCCCTAAATCCGGCTACATGGGTTCCGCCTTCGCGGGTATTTATATTATTTACAAAAGAAAACAGTCGTTCGGAATAACCATCAAAATATTGCAAAGCCACCTCAACCCTGACCTGATCTTTTTCAGCTTCAAGGAAGATCGGTTCGTTGTATATAGTAGACCTATTCCTATTTAAATAATCAACATATGAAACAATTCCTCCAGAAGCATGAAATTTGTCTTCTTCGCCGCTTCTTTCATCTTTCAGATAAATACGAACATCCTTATTAAGAAATGCCAGCTCGCGTAATCTATTTTTTACGGTTTCATAGTCAAAAACTTGCGTTTCACTAAAGATTTCAGGGTCTGATTTAAAAACAATCGTGGTTCCTGTTTTATCACTTTTGCCAACGACTTCGAGCTCACTTGTTTTCTCACCATAGGCGTAGGTCTGCCGATATATTTTGCCATTGCGTTTTACTTCGGCCATCGCTTCCATTGATAGCGCGTTTACTACAGATACTCCGACGCCATGTAATCCCCCGGAAACTTTATAAGTAGAATGATCAAACTTGCCGCCGGCATGCAATGTTGTCATCACCAGTTCAAGTGCCGAAACTTTCTCTGTTGGGTGGATATCAACAGGAATGCCGCGTCCATCATCTTCAACTTTTATTGATTTATCTTCACTAATTGTCACTCTTATTCTTTTGCAGTAACCAGCCAGAGCTTCATCTATACTGTTATCAACAACCTCCCAAATGAGGTGGTGAAGACCTTCTACGGCTGTATTGCCTATATACATTGCAGGTCTTTTTCTGACCGCCTCTAGCCCATCCAGTACTTTTATCTGGTCGGCATCATAATTTTGTGTTTCTTCTGTCACGCTATTTCCTTGTTTTGATTATTTGAAGGCAGAAAAGTATACGTCTACAGCTGCATAGGCATGATGATACTTATAAAACCTTTATCATCATCTGATCTCATATAGCAGGGGCTGTTCTCAGAGTTGATATATGCCTCAACAGTTTCACACTCCATAACCTGAAGCGTTTCTATAAAATAGCGGCAGTTAAATCCAAGCTTTAAGGATTCTCCTGCATACATTATTTTCTGTTCGTCCTTGGCACTTCCTATGTCAGCATTTTGCGAGGTAAGGATCATTGTATCCCCCTCGATTTGTAATTGAATAGTATGAAAGATATCTTCGGTAAAAAGATTTATTCTTTTCAATGACTCAAGAAATGGAATTCTACTTATACTTATGCAGTTATTAATACTAATCGCATCAATGATGGCTTGATATTGAGGAAATTCACCTTGTTTAAGACGGATCACCATTACGGCATCTCCGTCTCTGATAACCATTTGTTTTTTTTCGAAAGATATATCAACCGTATCTCTATTTTCGCAAAATTTTTTAAACTCCTGAATTCCTTTTTTTGGAACAAGAGTAACATCGTTTAGATAGAAATTGTCTATATCAACAGCAACATCCTTTTCCATTATTGACAATCTGTGACCATCTGAAGAAATCATTTTCAGATATGACATTCCTTCTTTTTTTTCCTTTTCTATCAGTACCGAGGTCAATGAATAGATATTTTCCTGCTCGTTTGCTATCGAAAAGATAATCTTATCTATTAAATCGAGGAAAATATGTGCTTCAAACGAGGTAAAGGTCTCTTCATCAAAATCCGGAAAAGCAGGAAATTCCTCACTTGCCATGCCAGCAAGATTGTAGGAACTGAGGCCCGTTCTAATTTTTACCCAGCTGTTTTCTGTTTCCTCAATGATTATTTCTTCTGCCCCCGATTCACGTACAATTTCGAATAGTTTTTTTGATGGAAGGGTAAGAGAACCAATACTATCTACTTCTGCGGGAACAAACATCCTGAAACCTACCTCAAGATCAGTACCGGTAAGGATCAGACCGTTGCTGGTAGCTTCAATCAAAATGTTTGATAAAATAGCTAATGTACCTCGTTTATTGGTTATATTCTGAAGACTGCTTAAACCTTCTATGAAGTCATTTTTAAGAACAGAGCAGGTTAACGTCATAGGACAGCTCCTTTTGGGGTTTATCTTAGCTTTTATAAATATAAAAAAAGTATTGTTATTATTAGTGGTTTTGATTTGTTAAACAGATAAATAAATGTCTTTTTTTGTTTATAAAATTTTTAACAACACGTGGTTTGAAAAGTGGCAGAATTTGTTAAAAGTAAATTTTCAACAGAACAATAAACATGTTTTGCATAAACTTTTAACGTATCCTTGTTGAACGCCTGTTGATAAAATGATGATAAGCTTCAAGTACCAGGTTTTATATAAGAAAAATCATGGTTTATTGTGCCTTAAAATAATCACATAATCTACTAAAAATAGTGAAAAAATTCAATAAAATAATAGCTGGATGAGGATGGTGGAAAATAACCAAAAGATCCTTCTGGGCAAGCTGTATAATTTATTGGTTTGTTACCATAAAAGGGGTGTTTTTTCAGCTGCAGCAATTAACTTTTACACGCCTTTTTATTCATCTTCTCAGAGTTGCCTGGTAACATGTGGTGCGCTGGAAGAAAAAAGTTATGAAGGAGTAAGAGCTGATTCTCTTTTTGATCTTGCCTCACTGACAAAACCACTGGTTACGCTGCTGAGTATCTTAAGCTTAATCGAGAAAAAAAATATTTCATGGAATGAATCGCTCGAATCTCTTCTTGAATGCAGCGTACCCTTACCAATGCGGGAAATTGATCTGTTAAGTCTTCTCTCTCACAGCTCTGGTCTGGCGGCTCACCGAGAATACTGCCATTCTTTTTTTGATGATGACCATGGAATAACGAAAAGTCTGTTGAAAAAAAAAATACTTAGTGAAAGACCAGAGTACAAGAAAAATGAGCAGCATATCTATAGCGATTTAGGATATATGTTGTTAGGTCTTATCGTTGAGAAAAAAGCGAAAAAAGGACTGGACCACTTTTGGTATGAACATATTGCCAACCCTCTTGGCCTTAAAGAAAGCCTACACTATCCACGCTCGTGTAATGAAATAAAAAAAGAAAGGTATGTAACCACCGGGACCTGTAGATGGAGTGGACGAGGACTTAAAGGAATCGTTCATGATGATAATTGCAGATTCTTTGGAGGGGTTTGCGGACATGCCGGTCTTTTTGGAACAGCATCAGCAGTTCTTGCACTCTGTCATGAATTACTCTTGTTGTGTAAAGGAGAAAAAAGCAGATTAACCATTTCTTCAGAGGTCTTTGCTGAGGCGTGTTCACCGCGAGGTAAATCAGAATGGACAGCCGGTTTCAACCGACGTTCAGATCATGAATCCAGCAGTGGAGACTATTTTTCATCTCGAAGTATAGGTCATCTTGGTTTTACCGGAACCTCTTTCTGGATTGACCCAGAACAAGACCTTATTGTTGTTATTCTTACAAACAGAGTAATAAAAGGGGATGACCAAGGAGGCATAAAAAAACTCCGTCCAGAAATTCACAACATGATCGTTGAGCATTTAAGGACGGAGCGTTAAAGACCAGCTTTTATAGCGCAAAGCCTATGAGGATGTTGATTACCACCAGCAGATCGTCTGGTCCGCAGCAAAAATTTTATCGACAAGCGCACCATAATCAGGTGTTTCCACTGTCAGATCAAAGCTGTCTTGCTCTCTGTCCCTGGTTACAATCTCAACAAGTTTTTTTACCGTTTCATCAGGCTCAGAGCGATAGACGTTTAAAATTTTCATGGCCCCTCCTGTTTATTTAAGACCGTAAGGAATAACGA
>JABDPQ010000277.1 GCA_013042695.1 Desulfobacterales bacterium
TGTGGGGCTGGTTGAGTTCGTCAGGGCCCATTTCCAGCATAAAGACACCATCGGTTTTTCTTTTTCCTTCTTTTATTTTGCTCATGTATGTCCACTGCAGATCGTCAAAGACAATCCAACCCCCGGGCTTGAGCAGTTTATCTATCAAAAAGAAGGTCGCACCGTCGATGGTCCAGTTTTTGGCGCCATCAACAAAGCAGAAGTCATAGACAGGCTTACACACATTATCCTGTGAATGTACCTCAATTTGTTTTTTTAGAAACCAGGTGTAGCTGGTATGCTCTCGGGCCACGGTAACAATGTTTTCCAGTCCGGTCAGGGCAAGCAGCTCTTCAATCGTCGGTGATTGCCATTCTTGAGCCGGAAGCAGGTCCACACTGGTGAGATGGCCGGAGCCAACCTCATCCAGGGCAGCGGCAATATAGCAGCTTGAAGCTCCGTGGCCAAAGCCAAGCTCCAGACATGAGCATGGCTTCTCTGTTGTAATGAAGGTATAGAGGTCTTGAGCCATTTCCGGCAGTGTATAGGGTATTGCGTCAACATGTTTTTTGATCGTTTGAAAATCCATTTTTGTGTTATGAGATCTGATTGATAGTAAGTCTGCACCTGCATGGTATACTGGTAGCACTTAGCAACCTAATGATTATCATAGAGGCAGTATGTTATAACGGCTCAATCATACGGGAAATAGCTTATGAAGAAAAGTATTTGCTACGTTGCTGCTCTTTTTTTCCTCATCACGCCATTTTTGGAGGCAAAAGCCGGATACAAGCAGACGCCCTGGGGATCGAAAACCTGGGAGGGGCCGGGAAGGCCTCCGCATTGGTCGCCAAAACAGTCTCCTTCTCCAGCAAAGCCTCCTCACCCTGAGCAGCCTATTGCGCCAAGTTACCCAATTGAACCCGGATGGAGAATAAAGAAAGAGTCCTATTGGTGCAACTCGGGAAGGGCAGGGGGATATTGGCGGGATACCTCCAATAAATGGCAGTATCATCGATGCTGGCAGCCCGGTTACCGCTATTTCAAAAGCCCGGAACCGGAATCAATCGTTATTGAACGGGGGAAAACTGAACCTGTTTATGTACCAGTGGTGCCGAAAGAACACTCACGACTCCAATGCAGTGGCAGAACCATTACCCGAACAGACCCGCAGACCGGAGAGCTCATCATCGAATATATTACAAGCTCTCGCAATTGCCCCTAAATTCGACTGAATAGAGCAGTTTTTACTCGCCGTTAAGGACATTGTTTCGAGTTGATGGATTTAGAGATACTGTATGAAGATAATCATCTGATTGCGCTCAATAAACCTGCCGGTTTATTGACGCAGGGTGACAGAAGTGGTGATCCTTGCCTGCTTGACAGCCTCAAAGACTATATCAAAAAGCGTGATTTCAAACCGGGAAATGTTTTTGTTGGAATGGTTCAGAGACTAGATCGACCGGTCTCAGGTGTCGTCATTTTTGCTAAAACTTCCAAGGCGGCGGGAAGACTCTCAGAGTGTATAAGAAAACGGCAGATCACCAAACTTTACTTGGCTCTTACAGAAAGTAATGGAATTATCGACTATTCTTTGAACAGATGGTCTGATCATACGGATTATCTATTCAGAAAGGGAAATAAAACACATATTGCAAAACAAGCAATTGACGGATCAAAAAAGGGTAAACTGCGTCTGCAAACCCTGCATGTCGGAAAGAGCCATGCCCTTCACCGAGTGCATCTGGTAACTGGCAGAAAACATCAGATACGCGCGCAATTATCCCATATGGGTATTCCCATAGCAGGAGATCGGAAATATGGTTCGTCAGATAATTTTCCCGTTTCCCGGGGAATTGGCTTACATGCCTATTATTGTTCGGTTGATCACCCGGTCAGAGCCGAGCAACTGAATATTATCACTTCACTGCCAGATGATCTTTTACATCCGTTTAATTCTGAAGAGAAAAAACTGATCGTTTTATCTCTTAAAGATGTGGTTGTCTGACAGACCATCTCCTCTTTTATATCAGGAGATTTTCATATACCTGAATCCGTGACGGCTTTGTGTCGAATTACAATTAACTATTTGTTTTGTGTTAAAAAATATCTTATTCATTGGCTGGCCGGCTTCACCCCGCCGCCCTTCGGGGCGCCCGATAACACTACATCTGCTGTGTTGACAACTCGTTAATATACCTAAGTATTACCAACATTGTTGCCGCCTTGCATCTGTAGTGTTCTCGAACGCTCACGGATTCAGGATATAGTTAAGCTAACTGCTAATCGCTAAAAGCTTAGAGCCACATCTGTAAAGTTAAGCTTTCCAGATGGAAACTAACTATCGGCGATCACCTTTCATCTTGGGATATCTTCATAAATTCAGAAAAAAGGAGCTGCTGCATTGCAGATACGATTTCGGGTTCTCTGTCGATTGATTTTTTGTGAACCGCTTTGAAGAACGAATTGCAGGTTTTCAGGTTCTGGGCAGACCAATTGCTTGTAAAACCTTGTAAATCAGTACGTTGATCTTTGGTGTCGTGATCAGGGTAATCACGTCTGCCATGAGCCCAGTTGATGGTATGCTGGAAATAGAGAAATGCTCTGTTGATAAGTACAAACATCAGGGAAATGTTGTTAATTGGACCGATTTGTATCTGCTGTCCCGCTATTTTCAGGCCGAGAAATGAGGCCTCCGTTGTCAAATTGTCTCGTCCCAGCAAAGCTCCTAAGAATCCTACTGTACCACCAAGCGCAGTAAATAATCCCAGTCCATGACCAAGTGCGGCGACATCGACACCGGCTCCAACCGCAGCGCCTCCAATTCCACCAAGCAGCAGGAGCTGTTTTTTGGTGAGACCGAGCAGTTGCCAGGTTTTTTGGTTGAAAAGATCTTCTCGTAAAATTGAGTGAGGAGGAAGTTGGTAATCAAAAATGTTATGTTTAAATAACGCTCTGATCTGCTGATGTGCCCTCTGTTCTTTTTTGATTACCGCAGCAGTATATTGTTGAAGAAGTTGTTGCTCCAAACGTGCAACGCCATGTTCTGCCGGAAGATCCTTCCGAAGCTGAAAGCCAAGACAGTCGCTAAGCAGCGAGCAAATGGAGTCAGCACTTATTCTGGTTCGTGCTTCCCAATCTTGTCGAAAAGCGCTGACAATATCAGCAAGGAGTTTGTACCAGTCCTGGTCGATCGCTTTTAACGCCTCTAACAGCTCGATACGTTCAGCATAGGTGGCGCGATGTGCATTGAATACCCTGCTCGAGTTAAAATGTTTTCTTAATTCATCTTTCCAGGAATCAAGAAACTGGAAGTCATCGTTTTTGCAGTTTATGACAGCCATTCTTGGCCGACCAATCAGTCTGAGGATCTCCATCTCTGCCCTATCAACATTTCTCAGTGGGCGGGCTCCATCTACGACATAAATGACACCGGCACCGCGTGTCACTGGAAGCAGAAGCTCATGATCATCTTTAAGATCGGGCGAGGAAGCGGTAAATCGTTTGAGTTGCTCTAAGAGTGAATCGCTGTTTCCATTGAGCTTTTTAAGTTCAGCCAGGATTCGGCCCGGGTTTTGAAAACCCGGGGTATCAGTAAATTGTAAAACCGCTTGTCCATCTATAATTACCGGAAATGTTCGACACTCACGAGTTTCTCCCGGTGTTGGGCTGATGCGAACCGAATCGTCCTCGGCCAAGGTGGAAAGAACTGAAGATTTGCCTTCATTCGGGTGGCCGATAATTGCAATCTCAGGTGTCTGCATTGCGTATCAATGTTGATTTAATAGATTGACGAGTGCAAAGACATCCAGGTATGGGTCTTTGAGTCCATCCAGTTTTTGTCTCCAGACCGTAATATCCTGTTGGTGGGGGTCAGAAAAAAGAGTTTGTTCTTGCTGCTTACCGATCAACCCGACAAAAATCGGTATTTTTTCCCCTACAGCGCCTCGCAGGTCATTAAGAAAGTTGAGCAGATCGCCAATGGGCGGCATCCAAGCCTCAACGATTATAAGCACCCCGCTATTATTTTGCCACGTGTGGTTGCCAAGTTTATGCAGCATCAATTGGTCGGACTCGTAGTCTCCCTGCATGATTTCAAATTTGTCACAGTGAAAGCCAAACTGTTCTACCATGGTGGTGAATTGAGTTGATCGGCAGGCCTCAGCGATATCGTCGGGAACGAGTATCGTAAGCAGGAACGGTGTTTTTTTCATTGTTTCAGTCTTAGGTTGCTGCTCATTGATTTTGCCTGGTATGTCAACGGTAAGCGGTGATGTGACTGGATCCGCTTGAGTTGAAACGAGAGGGGTCAACATGCGCCGAATAAGCCGCAGCGACTCGGGGGTCTCAATTTGGAACGTACGCAGAGACCGATGCTGGAGGAACATTCCAGCAAAAACAAGCATGAGACGAAAGATCAAGCCATAGCACAGAAGGCAGAGAACGAGAAACGGCCACCACGAGACAAGATCCTGGGTAGCCAGGTTATAAATACCGTCTTTGAGAATGATGCGACTCCCCTCAATCTGTTCTAGGGACGGGTAGGCATGGTCTGGAGGAATCAACCAGGACCAGGGAATTGCAAGAGTCTTAACAAGACGATATATGGCGTCTGAGCTTATCTGCAGTGTTGATTGCCAACCAAAGGCGATATCGCTTGTAACCACTCGAAAGAATGTTGCCGTGATGAGACCGACATTAATTGAAACCATAACTTTTTGGGATATGGTAAAAAGCGGCCAGAACATTAACCTGCCATATTTCCGATCAGCCTTCCAGAATAAAGCAAATGTTTGTTCATAGCTGTTTTGTTGATCGGCAGGCAAATAGTTTCGAATTCGACCTTGTATATAGGACATAAAACGATTGACGATAGTGCCGTACAGCCTGAATAGCAATGAAGGTACTTCTCTGTAGGCTGGTAAAATGAGACGTAAAACCAGGGTGAGGAACAGTAGACACAGCAGGGCAAGCTGAGTGAGGATAAAAAGCGTCAAATAATGAAAAACGTTAACCGGAGTTGTGCCAGAATAGGTAAAAAAGGCAAGCCCACTCAACCCTCCTCCAGTCAGTCCAACAAGCAACAAAATCAAGGTAAGCAGCCGTAATGACTCAGAGGTAACAAATCCAGGGCTCTGGGATAGCTGTTCTGAGGGAAACAACGCATCTCTGCGAGCCTGAAGCCAGTGCTGCAGAAGCATTTTAGGGCTGGCAGCATCGGCAACGCCGCTGTCAAGATAGATCTGCCGATCTCTTTGTTGCAGCGATTTCTGATTTTCACTGGAATCAATTCGAAAGAAATATTCGAGGTCTACAATATCCTGGTATTTCCAGTTATTTGTCATAGAACTCCTGAGTTCTTAACAATGCAGTTGGCGTCATACTGTGAGTTTCTTGTCGTTGCGCGTGATATGTTTCATGATGTGTGGTCTGTGTTTGCTCAATGATAACTATATATAAAGTCTAACAATCATTTTGGAAAGTCGGAGTTACATATTCCTGAATCCGTGAGCGTTCGAGAACACTGCAGATGCAAGGCGGCAACAATGTTGGTAATACTTGGGTATATCAACGAGTTGTCAACACAGCAGATGTCGTGTTATCGGGCGCCCCGAAGGGCTGCGGGGTGAAGCCGGCCACCCAATAAATAAGATATTTTTTGTCACAACAACATATAGTTACTTGTAATTCGAGACAAAGCTGTCACGGATTCAGGATATTTTTAGCTATTGGCTGGAACGGCATAAATGTCTTGGCAGTGAGCAAAAAAAAAAGCCGGAGTCACATTGACTCCGGCTCGTAATGAGATGATGGTGAATCTCGGTTTGTTTTATGCTTTAATCTTTCCTTCCATCATAAGATCTGGAGGTCCAAGCCATGCTCCTTTTAGGAGCAAGTTGAAGTAGGCCCATTTGAACATCAGTTTGGCCATATGATTCATCTCTGTTTCCTTGAGCAGGCTCATAGGGCCAACGGCAGGAAAGGGATATTTTCCAGTTAAAGGTTCTTGGTCATAGTTGAAGTCGATGATGTAGGCTTTCCCGAAGCCTGATTCTATGAATCAGACCGCATGCCCATCCGAGCGGGCATGTTGTT
>JABDPQ010000286.1 GCA_013042695.1 Desulfobacterales bacterium
CTGATGCAAACATTTGCACTGATAGTTTTCAGAGACACATTCCATTCGAATTGAAGAGATTAGAATTCGCAATATTAACAATTGAGCCAAATCCAAAAGATTACATTATTCCTGACTCCGCGTAACAAAATTTAGACCAGATAAATGATATACTAAGGTCATTAACGTTCTGTTTTTTCTGTAAAAGAAGGAGGAGACGATGATGACCGAAGAACTGTCTGTATCAAAAACATCTGTTTTTGCCCCCAAATTACATCCTGAGTGCTGTTTTAAGACCGAAAATGCACCTTCACGCTATCATTCAGCACGTTATAAGCGCCACATAACCCACCGCTGGTGCTCACGCCTGGCAGCAAGCAAACTGCCGGGATCGGACCTGGCTGTAGAATATCTCTACGGCAAGTATGTCAAAAACCTATCGGTAAGCTCGATTAATCAATCAGGACGTATCATCTTGAACTTTCTCGGGTTTCTTGATCGCCAGGGGACAACCATTCATCGCCTTACTCGTCAAGACATCAGTGTTTATGTACAATATCAACAGGACCGGTGTCTAAAGACAACCACTGTTATCAATTATTTGCGATCAATCTATGCCTTCATCGTTTTTTTAGTCGATCAAGGTGTATTATCTGAAACGGTTATGCAACCCAAGATTCGAATAAAACTGCCTCAAGCACTTCCCAGAGCAATGCCTGCCGAAGATAGACAACGTCTTCTTGAAGCGATTACCACCGTTCGGGACAAAGCCATGATCCTGCTATTGTTGCGAACGGGTATGCGAATCGGTGAGCTGCTGGAGGTAAAAGTATCTGACATCATCCTTGTTGAACGCAAGATCCTAATTTACCTGGGAGAGAAGAACTTCCAGGGACGGGCGGTGTATTACAGCGAGGATGCTGAATGGGCTTTGCAGGACTGGCTCAAAGAGCGAAACAAGGAATCAGATTATCTCTTTCCAGGTAAAGTGGGACGACCGAATCTCAGCTACACCTCGGCTTACACCGCTATGCGAAAAGTCCTTGAACGTGCTGGCCTCTCAGGTAAAGGCTATAGTCTGCACAATCTGCGTCATACCTTTGCTACCGACATGCTCAATGCCGGTATGCGCTTGGAAGTACTACAGCAGTTACTGGGCCATCAGGAGATCGAGATGACCATGCGCTATGCAAAAATGACAGACCTGACCAGAGAAAATGAATACTTCAAAGCAATGGATCGTATCGAACAGGGAGACCACCATGAACCTCGCCGAGTCAATACTGAACTACAGAAAGTATTTAAAGAGAAGAAACTACACCGTTCAAAGCGTAAATAGCTACCTGTATCGCTTAAAACACTTTCTGATCTGGCTTCGGGTACCTATCGAAGAGGCAACTCCCGCCTACGTTAAAGGATATCTGGATACCCTTCTCGAACAGAAGATGACAGCCAAGACCATTAATGAGAGGTTGGTTGCCATACGGAGCTTTTACCGTTACCTGGCCGAAGAAGAGAACAGAGATATCAAAAATCCCGCGGTCAGAGGTATGGCACTTCGGATGCCCAAACCGCTTCCGAGGCATGTAAGACAGGGCGATCTTGACCTCTTTTTTACGGTCATCACCAAAAAACGAGACCGAGCCATGTTCATGCTTATGCTGCGCTGCGGGCTCAGGGTTGAGGAGGTTGCCAATCTGAGTATTAATGACATTGATTACCAGTGCAGCCAGATCATGGTACGAGGCGGAAAGGGAGACAAAGATCGGACGACCTATTTTAGCAGCGATGCCGGGTCTGCCTTAGCTGCCTATCTGCGAATAAGACCATCGACAAGAGAGCAGAGGGTCTTCCTGGTGGAGAAAGGTGTTTACAGAGGTAAGCCACTTTCGGTCCGGGGTATCCAAAAGCGTATGGAGTATTACGCAAAGAAAAGTGGCATCTCGATCTCCTGTCATCAGCTTCGTCATACAATGGCTACTCAGTTACTCAATGGCGGCGCCGATATTGTTGCCATTCAGGAGTTGCTTGGTCATTCAACGATCGAGTTGACTATGCGTTACAGCAGGCTGTCCAACATGAAAGCCCAGCATGATTATTACCAGGTGATGGACAGGATAATGGAAAAAGGAGACCAGGCACCGCCAGCACAGAGGCCCCTCAAGAACTAGTTCTTGAGGGGCCTCTGTGCTGAGAAAAACCTTGACTTAAGGCTAAATAAAGAAGAAAATAAAAGCAAATAACATATTAATATAAAAAGAAAAAACAGAATATGTTACGCGGAGTTCCTGACAATCTATGCCCGTCAACCCGCTCTTGAACCATTGGGGACAGGAACTTCTGGTATTGCAAGACACGGCGTAATGC
>JABDPQ010000287.1 GCA_013042695.1 Desulfobacterales bacterium
AAAGGCTACAGTCTCCACAGTCTGCGCCATACTTTTGCCACGGAGATGCTCAATGCCGGCATGCGTATCGAAGTTCTGCAACAACTACTGGGCCATAAAGATATCGAGTTAACCCTGCGTTATGCGCGGCTTTCGGATCGGAGACGGGAGGAAGATTATTACCGGGCTATGGCCATTATCGAACGGGGAGGACCATCAGATGAACCTTACCGACGCAGTACTGCACTACAGAAGGTATTTGAAGAGAAGAAATTACTCAGGCCACACAAGAAGAAACTATCTGAATAGACTGCAGCACTTTCTGGTATGGCTTTCAGTTCCGGTTGAATCAGCAGGACCGACACATATCAAGCACTTTATTGATGTACTCCTTGATAAGAGACTTGGTCCGCAGACAGTAAACGGTCACTTGATTGTAATCCGCAGTTTCTACCGCTATCTCAAGGAGGAAGAAGGGTTAGAGATAGACAATCCGGTGGTCAGCGGTTTATCCCTGCGTCTGCCCAAACCGCTGCCAAGGTATCTGCAGGAGAGCGAAGTTAATGGCTTCTTTGCCGTGATTACCAAGCAGCGCGATCTGGCCATGTTTATGCTGATGCTGCGCTGCGGACTCAGGGTTGAGGAGGTGGCAAACCTGACACTCGATGTCGTTGATCATCGACGCAACCAGATCATGGTGAGGAGTGGTAAA
Source organism: Desulfobacterales bacterium (assembly GCA_013042695.1). Taxonomy (GTDB): domain Bacteria; phylum Desulfobacterota; class Desulfobulbia; order Desulfobulbales; family Desulfocapsaceae; genus JABDPQ01. Next base: position 692 of record JABDPQ010000287.1, read on the forward strand.
GGAGCCAAGGACCGGTTGGTCTATCTCAATGAAGATGTTGCCGAGGCCTTAGCCGAATATCTACAAAACAGGCCGCAGACGGACGAGCGACGAGTCTTTCTGGTCGAAAAAGGAATATACACGGGTAAGCCCTTATCGGTCAGGGGTATTCAGAAGCGGGCGGAACATTATTCTGAGAAAAGCGGTATTCATGTGTCCTGCCATCAGCTTCGTCATACGATGGCCACTCAGTTGCTCAACGCTGGTGCTGATATTGTTACCATCCAGTATTTGCTGGGTCATAGCCGGATTAAAACGACGATGCGCTATGCCCTGCTCTCAAACCGGAAAGCTCGAAGAGATTACTATGAAGCAATGGATCGAATCATTGCACAAAGTGGGAGGATAGTGACATGGGGTATGAGATGTTAATCCGCTCAGTCCGGGGCCAGTTGCTCCGACGAGCTTTTTTGGCGGCCCATTCTCACAACCGGCCCCGGACTGAGCTCACTTGGGACAAAAAGCTTGACCTAATTGCTAAACATGGAGAATAATAGGAGCAGTTAACGAATTAATTTAAATAGAAAAAACAGGGTTGTTACGTATACAAACTGTACACCCTCACCTAGTCAGTCTAAAAATTTGATTAAAAAATCAAAACCGTCAGTGCAAACATCAATTAACCCTGACAGTTTTGCAGCAGACATTGGATTTAAACCATCAAACAATATCGTAACCGAAGTTCACTTATTCTTCAGGTCATTCAAATAATCAGCCCACCACTGCATCAGTTGACGACGCTGTTCAAGATATTCACTACGGTGGTAGGCAGCTCGCACCCGATTCCGCTGCTCATGGGCCAAGGCTTTCTCTATCACATCACCATCAAATCCAGACTCATTCGCAATGGTACTAAATGTTGCTCTAAAACCATGCACAGTTGCCTTTGAATGAAAACCAAGACGATACAATGCATATAGCATTGTGTTCTCTGAAAGTTGCCTACTACCCTGCCTAATCCCCGGAAAAATGTAACCCTCTGTTCCAAACAACCGCCCAACCCTTTCCAAGACTGCTAGCGCCTGTGTTGATAAAGGGACAGCATGAGGGGTATCCATTTTCATGCGCTCAGCCGGGATTTTCCATAGCCTTTCCTCAATATTAATCTCGTTCCAGGTAGCACCACGCACCTCTATGCTTCTCGCAGCAGTCAGGATTGTAAATTGCAATGCAAGTTTTGTGGTGGTATGGATATCACCACTTGATAGCGTCCTCAGAAACTCCGGGAGATCCTCCTGACTCAAAGCGGTCATATGCTGAACCTTCCTTGATTTTAAAACTCCTTTCATATCGGCAGCGGGATTATATGTTGCTTTACCGGTCTGAACTGCATAACGAAAAATAGCAGTAATACGCTGTAGCACCTTGTGCGCAATTTCTAATGCTCCTCGTTTTTCGATTTTTTTTACAACATTAAGAATCATGGGTGGAGTTATGGAATCAATCGGCTTGTCACCAATTAACGAAAAGGCATCAGCCTTCAAGGTTGCCAGGACGGCATCAGCATGAGGTTTGCTCCACCGTTCACGTTGCTGCCCTATCCACTCGAGAGCAATAAATTCAAAAGTGTTTTCTAATACTTTCTTCTCAGCTTCAAGCTGCTGGATTGTTATCTGCTTCTCTGCTTTTCGTTCTAGCGCAGGATTGATACCTTGTTTAACCAGTTCTCTTGCTTTGACCCTCGCAGCCCTGGCCTGCTCTAAAGACATAAGCGGGTATTCTCCCAGAACATAGGTTGATTCTGTACCCGCTATTTTGAATCTATATCGCCAGGTCCTCCTACCAGAGGTAGCAATATGCAAGTACATACCATGACCGTCGGGGAGCTTATATGGCTTACTTTGAGGTTTTGCGTTACGAACTTGAACGGCTGAGAGCTTAGACATTACATGGTCTCCAGAAAAAGCGGGTACAAACACAGGTGGGTATTCGCCTCCACTTATTTGTACCCGATTTTATACCCCCTTTTTATACCGGATGTCAATGGAAAGGTTTGGATGGGAATGGAAAGAAAAAACCCGCAAACTCTTTGAGGCTGCGGGCTACGTGGACGTCTTTGGACTAAGACGGTATGTCAAATGGTGCCGAAGGCGAGACTCGAACTCGCACGACCGTGGGCCACTACCCCCTCAAGATAGCGTGTCTACCAGTTCCACCACTTCGGCACGCGTAATTCTATTGAGTTTGATTCTCCTTTTGAGCCG
>JABDPQ010000299.1 GCA_013042695.1 Desulfobacterales bacterium
CCAGCATGCCGGCGTGACAGGGTTGAGGATGAGCCTGTGGCGATATGCCGGCTAAAAAGAGTTGCCGCTGACAATCGGCAAGATATTTTACCACTTTTGCCCAAAATACCTGAGAAAAAAAACGGCAAATGTATTGCTTTGATAGGCGGAGGACCGGCGTCACTCACTGTTGCCCGCGATCTGGCGCCGCTTGGCTACGAACTGCACCTCTATGACGACCAGACAAGAGCAGGTGGTTTCATCCGCTCTCAGATCCCTTCTTTCAGGTTACCTGAAGAAGTTCTTAACACGGAGATAGGCTATATACTCAACATGGGTATCAAGACCCATTTCAACACCTACGTATCAAATATCAAGGAAATCATCGATAAAGAGTATGATGCGATTTTTGTCGGGAGCGGAGCGCCTCGAGGCCGAGATCTTCCGAATTTGCCGGGAAGAAAAGAGGGAGATGCAAACATTCATGTCGGCATTGAATGGCTGGCTGGTGTTGTTTTCAGACATGTTGAGAAAACTGGTAAACGAGTTTTGGTTCTGGGCGGGGGCAACACCGCCATGGACTGCTGCAGAACAGCACGTCGGCTTGGTGGAGAAGATGTGAAAGTAGTTGTTCGAAGTCCGCAATCAGAAATGAAAGCTTCTGAATGGGAGATTGAAGACGCGCTGCATGAGGACATCCCCATTCTTGAAAATCATGTGCCCCTCGAATTCGTTGTTAAAAACGGGGAACTCAAAGGCATGCGTTTTGAAAAAGTACAGCCGCAATACGATGAAAGCGGCAAACGGCAATTAGTACCCACAGGCGAGGAGCCTGTTTTTCTAGCATGTGAAGAAGTACTTCTGGCGATTGGTCAGCAAAACTCGTTCCCCTTTATCGAGCAGGACAGTGGCATTGAATTTAACGAATGGGAATTACCCGTACTTGACCCGGTCACGCTGCAATCTTCGGTTCCTTCAATTTTCTTTGGGGGAGATTCTGCGTTTGGTCCTGGAAATATCATCATTGCTGTTGAACATGGCCATCAGGCAGCAATATCAATAGACTTATTCTGTCAAGAGAAGAATCTGCACGACAGACCGCAGCCACATGTCAGCCTTGCCGGTCAAAAGCTCGGCTTCCATGACTGGCTCTACGATAGTCATGTAACTGAAGATGAACGCCAGGCGGTCCCAATGGTTGACAAGGCCAAAACGCTGAGAGATCGTCTTGTCGAAGTCGAATTGGGATTTCCCGTTAAAACGGGAAAAACCGAAGCCAAACGCTGCCTCAATTGCGACGTACAGACCGTCTTCGATTACTCTTTATGTATTGAGTGTGATGCCTGTGTTGACGTCTGTCCGACAAGCTGCATTAATTTTACTGAAAACGGCGAGGAAGATGAACTGAGAGAACGTCTTCTGGTTCCAGCGCATAATAAAGCTCAGGACTTGTATGTTTCTGAATTGCTTCCATCCGGCCGTGTCATGGTCAAAGACGAAAATGTCTGTCTGCATTGCGGGATGTGCGCTGAACGATGTCCAACAGCTGCCTGGGACATGCTTAAATTTATGTATAAACCTGCTGTGGCAGGAGAAAAATGAAAAAAATTGAACGAACCAACGATTTCGTCATTCGATTTGCCAATGTCAACGGCTCTGGGTCGGCAAGCGCCAATAACCTGTTTGCCAAAGTTGTGTACCGGCTTGGCGTGCCCGTCAGCCCAAAAAACATTTTCCCATCAAACATCCAGGGATTACCGACCTGGTATGAAGTTCGGGTAAATGATAAATGCTACCTGGGTAGACGCGGTGGTGCAGATTTTATTATTGCGGTAAACGGCCAGACCTTAAGGCAAGATTTTGACATGGTACTACCTGGCGGCTATTTTTTGTATGATTCGAGCAGAGAACTACCCGAGAGCTTGCAGCGAGATGATATCACCCTCATTGGCATACCTCTGACCCTATTGTGTAACAAAGAATTCAGCGACCCGAGATTAAGACAGCTATTGAAAAACATCGTTTACGTCGGAGCGCTTGCGTTCCTGCTGGATATTGGCTTGGAGCCCGTTGTTGATTCGATACAAAAACAGTTCAGCAAGAAGCCGAAACTGGCTGAACCAAATATAAAGGCGCTGGAAATTGGTTTTCATTATGCCCAGGAAAACTACCCGGACAGCTGCGGGTTATCCATTAGACCATCTGGGGCTGTTGGAGACAAAATAATCATAGACGGTAACAGTGCCATCGGGCTTGGTGCCATTTATGCGGGGGCAACGGTTGCAGGTTGGTATCCGATAACCCCTTCAACGTCTGTGGTTGAAGCTTATGAGCGCTATGCTAAGAGGTATCGCATCTCTGCGGAAAGTGGCAAAAAGGATTATGCAGTAATACAGGCAGAAGATGAATTAGCCGCCATTGGCATCGCCATTGGTGGCGGCTGGAATGGGGCTCGCTCCTTCACCGCTACATCAGGGCCTGGTATTTCATTGATGAGCGAGTTTCTTGGTTTGGCTTATTTTGCTGAGATACCGGTTGTTTTGATCGATGTGCAACGCAGTGGACCGAGTACCGGAATGCCCACCAGAACACAGCAGTCCGATATTCTCGCCTGCGCCTATGCGTCTCATGGTGATACGCGTAACGTCCTCTTGCTGCCCAGTGATCCTTTTGAATGTTTCCAGATGACGGCCGATGCTTTTGATCTGGCCGATCGGCTGCAAACCCCTGTCATCGTTCTCAGTGATCTTGACCTTGGCATGAATGACCATCTCTGCAAGCCCTTTGAGTGGGATGATAAACGGCGCTACGATCGTGGCAAAGTGCTCAGTTCAGAAGATCTCGATACCATCAAAGAAAAGTGGGGTCGCTACCTTGATGTTGACAAAGATGGCATATGCTATCGAACGCTCCCCGGCGCTCATCCTGAAAAGGGCGCCTATGTGACACGGGGAACATCTCATAACGAATTTGCTGGCTACACAGAGGAAAGCTCAGCCTATGAGCGCGGCATGAGGCGTTTGATGAGCAAATGGGAAACTGCCCGCCACTTGGTACCGCCGCCAGAAATTGTCATCAGAGATGAAAGTTCCAAACTCGGTATGGTGTTCTTTGGTTCATCCACGTATGCAAGCCTCGAGGCGATTGACAAACTGGAGGAAAATTCTATTCTCATCAACACGATGAAGATAAAAGCGTTCCCCTTCCAGGCAGATGTCTTTAATTTCATTAACCGACACGAGATCGTCTTCATCATCGAACAAAACCGTGATTCTCAAATGAAAATACTCATATCTGGAGAATGTCAGATTTCACCTGGTAAGCTTGTCTCTGTTACTCATTTTAATGGACTGCCTATCACCGCGACGATAATCACCAACCACATTCACACGACCCTGCTTAATTGTGGTAAAGACTTCATTTCGCCCAGCACAGTTATACCGGAGGTGATATCATGAGTTACACGCGTCCTGCCTTTAGGCACCCTGAGGCCAAGAAAAACAAACTGGGATACACCAGAAAATCTTATGAAGGTGCCATATCGACATTGTGTGCTGGGTGCGGACATGACTCCATAAGCAGTGCTATTGTGACAGCCTTTTTTGA
>JABDPQ010000307.1 GCA_013042695.1 Desulfobacterales bacterium
TTGCAGCGTACCCACCCATCCGGCGATATAGATCGCCCATATTCACTCCATATGACATAAGACCACCAGCTTTTACAAAACGACTGCTTGTGTAAATGGCTGGAATTTTATTTTCAATTGAAGAGGATGACCTAACTACCATTAGCCATCACCTACTTAAAAATAAACATTCCAGTGAGGACTATCCTACAATGTACCAAACCTAACCAAATTGTGCATCTTTTTTTATAAAGTTGTGCCGGCCAGGGAGGCTGCCATATTACTACTTAATCTTGTTAGAAATATAATATAATAGAGGTGAGTAGTAGGAGAAATTATTGATGTTCAACGGTCAATCAATCTCAATGGACAGGAACTAAGCTCAACTTGTGGATAAAACCAATTTAACCCAAGTTTGATCTGGCAATATTAATTAATCTCCTTCACCTCTGGTAAGTTATGTATTCTCTTGACGATGGTCTTTTAACGGGTGACCCTTTGAGTCAGGATTTTTTACCTATCGGTTGATGATCTCCTTTCCATTCTCATCAATGTAAGATGTATAATGGACGCCATCCTTTTGTCGGATCATGCCCCGAACATATCCACCTTGATCATCAAAGATCCCAAAGCCAGAATTGCCATCCTGAAAACCGATGCCGACACGTTCAACTTCATTGCTATCCATGACGCTCATACCATATCCGGTTTTGCCGCCACCAATACCGATGATTTTTTTACCTCTGGTATCAGTAATTGCAATACTGGGAATTTCTTGTTCCATCCCCCATCCAATCCGAGGAGTGCCGTTGCTGTCTGCGACCAGAAAACCGCTTCCTTTTTGATCTTTGGCAATGCCCAGGCTGACAACCGTTTTACCATTTTTATTGAAAACATCCAGACCGGCCCCATCACTCGTCATTCCTATAAAAACTATCTTTTCTCCGGCACTGTTGACAATGGTAATACCTTCCGCGGTAATGTTTCTGAAATGCCCGTTTTCCAAGGCGGCCTTGTTGCCCAGTAAAAAGACGGCCAGAATCGGCAAACACAACAGACCGGCAAATTTTTTTATACGACGGTTTTGTTTTTGAACGCTATCCAGTCTTTGATTTAATTTTTCGACTTCACGTTGGAGTGATTTCATTTTACCACCTTCTTTTTAAATAATGGTTGTTCGAGCCGCTTGCAAAAAGCCCTTTTCGTTCAACCTCTACGTTATGCTTAAATTTTTATCCTCTGAATATCAATTATATGCCTGAGGCAAAATTTTTCGCATGGTTTGACTTTGAACGAATATCATCATTTTGCAAAAGGCTAGTTCGTTATGGTTTTTTTACAAAGATGGAGTTTACTGGAGTTGATCCTACTTCTTCTTATCCATGGCATCATTCAGCAATGCACCACCCAGGGCACCAGCACCTGCTCCAATCAGTGTACCGGCTGTGTTTCCCCCGATGATTTGGCCGGCAACTGCCCCAATAGCAGCCCCCCCAACCGCGCCTTTTTGTGTGGGGGTCATATCGGCGCATGCACTGAAAAAGACAATGCAGGACACGAGAATACACAGCATTAAGGTTTTTTTTCTTTTCATGAAAACACCTCCTTTGTTGTATAACGGCGATAGTTTTCCCCAACGTTCCAAACGCTGAAGAGTTTCAGATCCTTATATCCTTGTTCTCTAAGCGGAGGACGAATTCTGTTCGTTTCTTACGACAAACCCTAACCAACATATTAATCCAAACTGTCTCATGTCAACCATAACCTCATTTTACGATTAAGAATACAGCAAGATACGAACCACTCCTTAGATATATTCCACCCTGATCATAAGGTACAGATAGAGATGGTCCCACAGATTAGGACCACGAGTTAAGTTGTAAAATGGTGTATAGTTCCTCAATCCAGAAAAAGTGAGGAATTATGAAAAAGCACAGACGGAAACATTCAGCAGAATTTAAGGCACGAGTGGCTCTGGAAGCAATTAAAGGTGTCAAAACCCTGAGTGAAATTGCCCGGGAATATGACATCCACCCAGTCATGGTCGGCAAATGGAAAACGGAAATGCTTGACCGCATGCCGGAATTGTTTGAGGGAAACACCTCCAACAAGAACAAAGATGCTGAGAAGCAGAAGGAGCAGCTCCATCGAAAACTGGGTCAGTTGACCATGGAGGTAGATTTTCTCGAAAAAAAGTGCAAACAGTTGGGAATTCCCGTGAAAGGGCAAAACTCGTAGAAAAGAGTTCCCAACTGAGTCTTCGCCATCAATGCATCCTGCTGAATATTCCCCGTTCTCTGGTTTACTACTGCCTGAAAGGGGAATCAGAGGAAAATCTTGCCCTGATGAGACTGATTGATCAGGTGCACATGCAGGATCCTTCTGCTGGATCTCGCAGAATGTACAAATACCTCAGACGCATGACAGGTAAAAAGCCTGGTAGAAAACGAGTTGTTCGTCTCATGAGGATGATGGGTGTGGAGGCGGTTTACCCGAGAAAACGCACAACCATTCCAGGAGGACCATCCGGTATATACCCGTATCGCTTAAAGGGGTTGACGATAGATCGGCCGAATCAGGTATGGTGTGCAGATATAACCTTTATCCCGATGCGTCGAGGGTTCATGTATCTGTTTGCTATAATGGATTGGTATTCCCGGAAGATTATTGCCTGGGAACTATCAAATACACTGGACACCAAATTTTGCCTTAACACTCTTAATCGTGCCCTGAAAACGTCAGGCACACCGGAGATCTTTAATACCGATCAGGGGTGTCAGTTTACCTCTGAAGAATGGCGAAGTGCTATGGAAACTGCCGGCATTGTTATCAGCATGGACGGGAGAGGGCGATGGATTGATAATGTAATGATTGAGAGATTCTGGCGCAGCATTAAATATGAAGATATTTACTTGAAATCCTATGAAAATGGATTGGAACTTGAAAAAGGAATCCAGGGGTACATCACTCGTTACAATTATCACCGGCCTCATGAATCCCTTGCAGATGCAACGCCGGACGAGATATATAGTGAAAAGGTGTCATTAGCGGCTTAAAACGCGCACAGCCATCTCCCCATGGGGAGATGGCTGTGAAGACAACAACAGGAACTATGCAACACAACTTAAATGTTCAGGTAATTGGTTTAAAAAACGGGGCCACTTCCGTACATCTTCACTCGGCGCCGATGAATTGCAGATAGTTCTCTTTATTGACGAGAGAAAAGGTTGCTTCCGGGTATGCGGCATTCCATTCGGTTGGCGGCTTAACCTTGGCCTTGCCCCATTTCATTTCATAACCGAACAGACGCCCATCCCGCTCCTCGACAAAGTCAAGCTCTTGTTGCCGGTAAGTTCGCCAGAAATAGTTATTGGCTGTCTGACCCAGATACTCCTGCCGTTTCAGTCGTTCCATCACCAGATAATTCTCCCAGAGCTCGCCGACGTCATTTCGAAGTTGCAGGGGGTTGAAGTTGTTAATTAAGGCATTGCGGATCCCGGTGTCGAGGAAATAATAGCGGCAATTCTTGGTGATTTCACTTCGCATATTGCGGCTGAAGCCATTGAGTTTCTGGATGACGAAGGCCTTTTCCAATAGATCGAGAT
>JABDPQ010000312.1 GCA_013042695.1 Desulfobacterales bacterium
GCATGTAAGGGCGGACGGGTATAAAATTCGAGATAACGGAAATCCTGGTCAGATCTATTTATGGTCATGTGCTTGTGGCCTGACGGGATAAAGATTATATCACCCTCTTTGATCACCATCTCCTCACCCTCTATGACCTCGATGGCTTCTCCAGAAATGACAACAATGACCGATTCACGGTTTTGGTGATAGTGGTAAGGCACCTGATTGCCGGGTGAAAGCAAACCGAACATACCGCCCAGCTCTTTGGCATTATCTGCATCGGTAAGAATTTCAGGTCGATAGGACTCACCGGGTTGTGGGTTTTCTATTTCAAGATATTCCAGGGTTGTAAAGAGTTTCAAAAGATGTACCTCCTAGGTGAAAATTGACAGGCTGGGGATACGGCCCACTTATGCGATTGTGCCAGGGCCGCTAGCATATCTGATGCTATGTCTTTCGTATTTGCTGAGGAATTTCCCTGATAGGTATCTCAACTGAACGGATCCTCAGACTTCTTTCCTGGCCAGTATCCTTTAGCACAAAACCGCTGGACATATTATCCACTGACTAGCTAAACAAAATAACTGAAGAGTCCCTTCCCAAAGCGTTTCTGCTGCTCTTCTAATATGGGTGCAACCTCATCCTTGAACGCAGTCCGTTCTTCCTTCTTCAGCGTTACAATGTTTACTTTCTCTGCAACTATTTTTTCTAAAATTTCTTCATCGTCTGCTGCTGCAAGACGACGTTGTTCCACAGTTGCTTCTGCGGCGGCAATGGCAAGAGCTTCCTTGAATTCGTTCGACCAGTTCTCAAAACTCTCGTTATTGCAGAGCAGTGCTGCAACACCAAAGAAATGAGCCGTAAGCGTGATGTATGGATGATGTTTGTAGATCCCAAATTTGTAATAATTAGTAAGAGGGTTTTCCTGGGCTTCGACTTCACCGGATTGTACACCGGAAAGAAGCTCCTTAACATCAAGGGCGATCGGATTAAATCCAAGCAGCCCAAACACCTCAGCGTGCAAATCACTGAAGAGAGTACGAATACTCATTCCCTGAATATCAGCTGGAATCCTGATCGGTCGGTGTTTGTTGCTCAAATGCCGAAAACCATTATCCCAAAATCCCAACAAGCGGTACCCTGTGGAAGCTCTCACCTTTTCAGCAAGTAGCTTGCCAAATGGTCCATCCATCACAGCGTACGCATGATCTCGCTGGTCAATCACAAATGGCAGGTCAAACAGGGCAAATTCAGGCACACGCTCGGCTAGATAGCTTGTTGAAAAATAGCACATGTCCAGTTCACCGCTTTCCGTAAGTTTCAGTAAATCAGCTGCCTTATATCCTGAATTTACAATGTTCCCGTCTAGTTCGAAGCGGACCGCATCCCCCAATAGAGCGGTCAACCGCTGTCCAAGTAATTCAGCAGCCTGGTTGTGAACTGAAGCAGGTGGCTGATAACCACCAAAACGTATGTGCGTCATTCTCATTTTATAATCAGCTTGTTAAAATACTTTTTTCCTGCGCCACTGTTTCGGGCGATCTGTCGGAAATTTCAGTCCACTGGCGTCAACACCCAGATCCACAAACAACCTGGCCAGGGCAATAGCAGAACTGTAACCTTCCAGGACGGGAATTTCCCAACCCATATCGCTCAAACGTTTTTCAAGAAACGATTGCAGCCAGAAGACATCGGAGCAGCCCAGGGTAATCACCTCAGCGCCATCTTCCTGGATAGCCGCAACTGCCTCGTTGACCGCTCTCTCCACAGCCTCTGATGGCTCTCCACGCAGGGCTTTGTCCCGCTCCTGGTCTATGGTACTTTCGTCCTCATCCCGCCCGGGCCGTGCATGATAAAAATTTATGTTTCTGATGGATGCACATTGCTCGGTGAAACGATGCTTTACCACAAGTTCGTAATAGAACATGTTGTGTACTTCGGTGAAATCGACGATGCTGAATTTATTGCCCAGCATAGAGGCGATGTGCATCTGGGAAAAGGCACAGGAGGTGACAGGTATACCGAATTGCCGGGCGATTTCTCTTGCTTCCATGAATCCCGGCTCGCCGCCTCCCAACAATATAATGGCGTTGTACTTGCCGCTCTCGCAAGCTTCACGAACGATGGGCAGCCTTGCAG
>JABDPQ010000322.1 GCA_013042695.1 Desulfobacterales bacterium
GTGGGCAGGCGACCGCAAGGAACGGTGCCGAGACACCCTGCCACGGCAGGTAGGAAGCCTAACCGGAAAATGGCATTGTTTTATTTTACAACTATAGTTTGGTTATCTTAACCGATTTTTCAGAAAGTGCGCTCAAGATAGATAGCGAGACTGTCGAAAAACCCAATCTGAGATTTCCCATTTTGATCCAATTGTTTTAGCAGCCGTTGGGCTATCTCTTTAACTGAGTTTCGTCTCGAAATTAATGATTATTCAGGCTCTGGTAGATTTCGAGTGCTATTCCTGTGCCCTTTGAACTGTTAGACCGTCGCATATCTCGCTATTTTACACATGTTGTGAATTATGCAGTACAACATCCACTGTATATTTACCTTGATTTTACCTCTGAGAGTAAAGCGGTTAAGTTGTTTATGAGTTCTTATATTGGCAAATACCGGCTCAACGATTGCTATGCGCTGAGGGTATATCCTGCGTCCGATCACACTGTCTACCTTTTCAGCCATTGCTTTTGAATAATTGTCTTTCGTATACCCTATTGGCACAATTAAGTTTTTACGCTTGCCGTTTTTTCTACGAATACAGCGGCCCTTTACGGCACAAGCCTGGCAGGTTTCCACATTAGACACATATCTTCTGTAAATGATTCGATCTCTAACAGCCTTTTTTACGTTTAGCTTGAGAGGCTGGCCATTTGGACAAATATACTGATCCTTGGCCTGGTCATGTTTAAAATCTTCCAGCTTGAAAAACTCTTCTTTCTTTGGCTGATATCGCTCTTGAGTCGCAAATCGCGGATCTCTTCTGCGAAACTTTAGATCGGGAATAAAGGCATCCACCTCTTCTTTAATACACTTCTCAATATTGTTATGGCTATGATAATTAGTGTCAGCGGTTAATATTTTATCCTTAAAGTAATCTTGCGACTGTCCGATAGCCTGTATGTTCTTTTTGGCACCATCTATCATGGGGTCAAGATGTCCATGATCCTGACCGCTACCAAAGGTTTCTGCATGCAATATGTCCTGGTGTTTTTTATCGACCAGGGCTTGTCCATTATAGCCTTGGATGGTCCCATGCGAAGTGTGCATTTTGGCCGATTCATTATCGGTTATATTGCTTTGTATTTCTTTCCCATTGGCTCCTATTCGTGGGCCATTTTGATTGAGCCAATTTTCTATCCGCTCCGCCTGCTGCTTTAATTTCTCTATCTGCTTTTCATAATTTGACTGATCAGGTGGCTCGTTACTTTTGCTGTTGTCGGTTTCAATTTGTTCATTGAGCAAACGCTGAACCTTTCGCTCAATCTTATCCTTCTTGCGCTTTAAATCTGATATCTTCCCGCTCCATTCCTTGGAGGCATTGGATGGAAGTTTGCACCCATCTAAGGCAAAGAACGTTCCCCCCAATAGCTTTTGTTCTTCACATACCAACAGGACATCTCTGAATAACGGCAGAATTTGTCCCTTCATTGATGATACGAAGGCCGCAATGGTGCTGTGATCTGGATATTGGCCACATGCAAGCGCCATGAAAATAATATTCTCACGACATGCCTGTTCAATTTTACGCGAAGATATCAACCCCCTTGAATAGGCTAATAATATGACTTTTAATAAAATCTTGGGATCGTATGTACTGCGTCCGGTCTGATCATTATGGTATTTATCATCAAATACCGACAGATCCATATATGTTTCTACGAGCTTGTGGATGGCAAACTCTAATGTGCCTGGCATTAATTGCTTCTCAAGTGAGACTGGAACCAATACGCTTTGAGAGTAATTGTAACGCTTGAATTTGGCCATTTCGCCTTTCCCTGAATACTGTAAATTGATCAATGTAGTATGACTCTTTCTATCATATAACTGATTCTTGATCCAGGAAAAGAATGATATTTATGAGGATTCTTCGGGATGGTTACAAAGTAAAGTAGATAGAATAAATAAGATCAGTATCTCCTAAAAATCAGACCTTTTTCGACAGTTTCAGCAGCAAGCGGGAGTCGAACACACTTTACTCTTTGTTTACTGTATCTTAAAAAAAGTAGGGTGTCAGATAGTTAGTTTTTGTTGGAGATATAAGCAGTCTTGGGTACCTTACTGGGCATCAATTCAATTAGTTTGCTATCAGTATTAACCTATTTTTTTCGCTTATCACGAACATAGAGAGCTTTTGATTTCGTATTACCTATTTGCCTCTCTTCTATCGAAAATAGCTTTGTAGCTGAAACCAACTC
>JABDPQ010000325.1 GCA_013042695.1 Desulfobacterales bacterium
TTCATAGCCTGAGCGAGCGGCTCCAGATAGGGAGCCATGTCACCTGTTCCAAGCGGACACATGTTAACAGTGGCTGAAGGGATATCTCCCCGCACGTCCTTGATATGTAGGTGCCCGAGATACCCGCCTATGAGGTGTTCCCAGCCGTCGGGGTAAGTCGGTTCGTTAGCGTAGAGGCTGTTTGCCGGATCCCAGAGAAGTTTGAGATTGTTACTGCCTATATCGTCGATCATTTTCCGACCGAGTACTCCGGTAGTAATCATCGCATTGTTGCCTGTTTCGACAACCAGAGTCACACCTTCGTCTTCAGCCAGTTTCACCGGTGGCTCAAGCATCTTCATTAATTTGTCCCAGGCGCCGCCGGTTACCACCCATTGTTCTGCCCCATTACCGCCGAACAAGATCATTTCCTTGCGGTAGCTCATGATACGGACCAGATCGGTGCCCAGTTCCTTGGCCATGGCGATGCACTGCTTCAGCTTCTTCATGTGAAAGGTATATGTTTCATCACCAAGCTCGGTCCCCATCAGAAAAACGCCCCCGAAAATGTGCCTGGAGATACAGGACACCTTGATATTGTAGGTATCGAGTAACTCTTTCATCCTGGCGATTTCCTCATCGCTGTGATCACCTACTTCCGCGTCCCAGACGAACTGCAGCTCGGCATACTCAAGGCCGGCGCCCGAGATAACTTTCAAGGCGTGCTCCATATCACGGCTGACGCCGTCCATAATTACTCCCAATTTGCTCATGATCATTTCCTCTCAACGAGATTATTATCAAGATCAATCCTGAATGTTCGAACTAGCGTACCGCCATTTCAGAAACCAATCTCTAGTTATACTGATACTCCTTCAACAAACCCTGTAATCTAAATCGATCAACTCAACAAGATGAGATATTACCACTCAGTTTTTGCACCACAGATCTGCTCCAGAAACTTTACAATCGCCCAATTGTCATCATCGGGAAACATAGATTTTGCCGCCTGAAACAATTCATACGAAGAGGCGGTGGCAAACATTGCCGCTCCCGTTTCCCGAGACATCTGCATCGTGATACCCATGTCTTTATGCATGGTGCCTATATGACTCCCCGTCCCCTTGAATTTACGATCCAAAACCAACTTTCCACAGTTCTCGAACAGAGGGCTCCAGGCCGCACTGGCGCTGAAAACTTCGTAGAGAGTTTTGCCTGGTACGCCAGCCGAGGAACCAAGCACCAGGGCCTCGAAGACAGCGGCAAAACAGGTGCCCATCAAGGCCTGAAGCGCGGCTTTTACCGTCTGGCCCTGGCCGATCTCTTCACCGACATGGAAAATCTGCGCTGACACCGCATCCAGCACTGCACGGTTGTCTTCCAGAACGTCTTTTTTTGCTGCAGCCATAAGCTTTAAAGTTCCCCCATCAGCCCCTGATTTACCACCGCTTACTGGAGTGTCAATAATTTCAACCCCCTTTTCAGTAAGCCTTGAAACCAGGCTACGGACCTCTGTTGGGGTTATGGTGGCGGTAACAACAACAGTATCCCCACCATTGAGCTCATGTATCAATCCGTCAGAGCCAAACACTACCTGCTCTACCTGATTTCCGTTCAGCACCATCACAAAAACGGTGTCAGATTCTCTGGCTACTTCCGTAGCATCTTTTGCCGGCTTTCCCCCTAATTTCTCAAATGCCTCCAACCGTTCCGTCGACAGATCAAATCCGCAGACCTGAAAACCATTTTTCAAAAGATTGTCAGCTATTCCAATCCCCATATCACCGAGACCGATCACACCTACTCTTTTCATAACTCTCTCCTTTTCACAATTGCACTTTCGGTTTCTTCATAACATCTTGTTTAAAACTATATATTTCGAACAGTTAATACTTTAAGATACAATGGTCGTATAATACAATAATCTGGATTTATGTCAATTGTGATAGACCGTTTTATTTTACGCAAATTTATGGTTGGGTATAGATTTTACTGAACCAGATCATCGTTGCTATATAGACCTTAAAATAACCATCTACCCGAGACAAAAAGAATGAGATGAACACATACAATCAGAGACGTATAAGGGTCGGCATGATAGGAGGGGGAATTGGCTCAACCATTGGTGAAGTGCATCGATCAGCGATGCGCTTGACAGATCGCTTCGATCTGGTTGCCGGAATCTTTTCCAGGAATCATAAACATTCACTTCACACCGGTCTCCAGATCGGAATTGACCCAAACAGAACCTATGCTGGGATTGAAGAAATGATTCAATTAGAAACGGTCAGACCAGACGGCGTTGAATTGGTTGTTATCGTCACCCCCAATGAGAGCCATTTCCCCTTGGCTTATGCAGCCATAGATGCTGGGTTGCACGTTGTTTGTGAAAAACCTCTGACCGCATCCCTGCGAGACGCTCTTGACCTTTACAAAAAGACCATAGCCAGCCGAATCGTCTTTGGGCTTACCCACAACTATAGCGGCTACAGCATGGTGCGCCAGGCTGCCGCCATGGTCCGCGAAGGATCCCTAGGCACTGTCAGGCTCGTCCAGGCAGAACACGCCCAAGGGGCGGGTGCTCTACCGGTTGAATTCACTGAAGGCATACCTGTTCCTTGGAGAAGTGACCCCGAACAAGTGGGCAAGGAGATTGTGGTGGCAGATATCGGAACCCACGCTCACCATCTAATCAGGTTCATCACCGGCCAGGAAGTGGAGGAAGTATCGGCCGACCTCTCTACTCATGTCAAAGGCAGAAAGGTATATGACAACGCCCAGATCAGTCTGCGATTGACTAATGGCAGCAGAGGTGCATTATGGGCCTCAAGGGTGGCCACCGGCAATGAGCATGGTTTACGGATTCGAATATTTGGGGAGAGAGCAGCGCTGCACTGGGACCATGAAGATCCCGAACACCTACGTTTCTGTCCGTTGGATAAACCGCCACTGACATTGTCCAAGGGACAGCCTGGACTGTCTTCTGCCGCTCAGGCCACGCAGCGCCTGAGACTCGGTCACCCTGAGGGGTTCATCGACAGTTTCGCATCACTGTATCACGACTTTGGTGATGCGATCCAAGACCGGGGAGATAGGAACAGTTTGCCAGACCTCGAATCAATTTTTCCAACTGTAGTAGACGGTGTATACGGGGTTACATTCATTGAGTCGGTTTCCCGTTCGCACAAGGCGAATGGAGCCTGGACCGAGACATCAGTTTCGCTAGATAAATGACGTAAAAGGATGGATCAGGAGAAAGGGATTTCGCTTGCCTGCAGATTCTTGTGAGAGCTGTCGAGTTTTTGGTAACTGCGATCCATCAGAGACTTGATATCTTTTATGTGATTTCGTAGGACCTTGAGCGCTAGTGATATATCGCCAGATTTGATGGCCCCCACCAGTTCTTCGTGGGCTTTGGGTACATTTTCTATGCCCCTGGCTTCTGTTCTCGTACGCCTGATCTCCTCATATAAAAATGCTTTAAGGATCAAGTATAACTCATCAAACAAGGTATTGTTACAGGCTTCAATTATAATACCGTGAAAACTATAATCGGCGTCTATCCGGTCACTGTCTGAGCCATCCTCGATGGCTCTTCTCATATTGCTGACTTCGGCCTCGAGGCGGTCGATCATGGGCTGCACAGCGGATGGCTTTTTGTTAAATCCTTCCACCAGATAGAAAAATCCCTGCTGTTCCATAACAAGGCGCATTTCAAGAAGATCGAAAAACTCGTTGTCTCCCAGCATTATTGCCCAAGTGAGGGCTTCAGAAGAGATCTTTGAACGGTTGCACACGAAAGTGCCTTTTGCGACTTTAGACTCAAGCACTCCGATATGATTGAAAACTTTTATAGCCTCACGGATCGATGTTCGGCCAATCCCGAAGGTATCTGCCAGTTGCTGCTCGGTGGGCAGTCGATCACCCGTTTTATATTTCCCCGAGGCAATGAGCGCTTTAATTTTCTCCATTGCCTGATTGACGACGGTATTCTGCTGGATTCTGTCTGACATCATATATAAATCTATTTGCGATTATTCATCCTTCACATTTCCCATACTAGCCGGCCATCTTAATCATTAATTACTTTAAAACGCAACAGATGGTGAAAATAATTGAGCTCACACTTTAGGGTTGTCCCATAAGGGCATCAGGCAACCATAAGATAAGCTGCGGAAAAATGGTGATTATGACTAGTACTATGACATTTCCAATGAGCCAAGGCAATGCACCGCGAAAAATAGTTCCTATGCGAAAGCCGGTCACCGCGGCACAGACGTTCAAACAATTCCCTACCGGCGGGGTGCAAGCCCCTACGGCCAGGGCAGCGACCAGCGTCACCCCGAACTGGATCGGAGAAACTCCCAACTGTGTGGCTGCAGGCAGAAACACCGGGGTAAGCAGCAATATCCCGGGAGCCACATCAAGAAAGGTCCCCACTACTAATACCGCCAGGACAATAAGCAGCATGGTACCAGTCGGGCCCATTCCCAGGCTGATCAAAATACCGGCCATCATTTGGGGAATCCTCTCCAAGGCAAGTACCCAAACATAGAGTTGTGAGAAGGCAATGATCATCATGATCTTGCCGCTGGTCATAGCGGAACTGGTCAGACAACTATAAAAATCTTTCAACGTAAGTTTTCGAAGAACTAAGGCTCCAAGAACCAAGGCATAGACAGCACCCATGGCCGCCGATTCGGTTGCTGTTGCAATGCCGAAGGTTACAGAGCCCACCACAAACAACGGCATGAGCAGGATGAATATTGATTTACGGAATTGCTCAGCGATCCCCCGGAAAGATGTGTCAACTTCCTCGCGGGGATAATGATGGCTTTTGGCCATGATGAAAACAATCGCCAACTGACTGACTCCAATCAATATTCCCGGTATCGCACCACCGAGAAACATCCTACCGACCGATTGCTGTGCCGCAATAGCGTAGATAACCATGGCGATAGAGGGTGGAATGATCATGCCCATGG
>JABDPQ010000329.1 GCA_013042695.1 Desulfobacterales bacterium
CTGCAGAGCTTGTGCTGCATCTTCATTGTAATACACAGCTCGGCCCTGGAAGTTCTTCTCCCCCACGTAGATCAGGATCTTTCGCTCGGTAAGGTTGATGTCGGAGATTTTTACTTCCAGCAACTCACCGATGCGCATTCCCGTGCGCTGCAGGAGCAGGATCAACGCTCGGTCTCGTACGGTGGTGATCGCGGCAAGAAGATGCTGTACATCTTCGGCAGGGATTGCCCTGGGCAGTGCGTGAGGCAGTTTTACCTTAATCTTTGGCTGCATAATCGTGTGAGGCAGTACACCTTGATCAACCAGGAAGACAATGAAGGCATAGACTGCCCGTAAATAGTTGACCACTGATGCCGGTTTTTGTTCACGGTCCTGTTCATATTGTACAAAAGCACTGATGTCTTGGCGAGTGAGGGTATAGATGGTTGTTCCTTGTCATTCAAGAAAGCCGAGAAAGTACAATATGATACGTCCTGATTGATTAATGACACTTACCGACAGGTTTTTGATGTATTTACCGTAGAGGTATTCTACCGCCAGCTCTGAACCGGGAAGTGGGCGTGAAGTTAGACGTGAGCACCAGCGATGGGTAATCTGGCGCTTATAGCTGGTAAAATAATGGTCTGGAGGCGCGTTTTTAGCCTTGAAATGACGCTCAGAGGCAAATGGGGGGTCAAAAACGGGTTTTTGGGGTACCGCGAATTCTTCGGTCATTTTCGTCTCCTTCTTCTTTTGCAGAAAAAACAGAACGTTAATGACCTTAGTATACCATTTATACGGACGTCACTTTGTTACGTGGAGTCAGGAAAAACCTATTAATGACCGAATATGAGAAAGCTGAACATTATAACTGGCATTGCTAATGAGCAAGCTCAAGGAAAAACTTGATTGCCGTCCTATGCAGCTACTTACAAGACCATGATCATGAGCTAGTTAATTATTTATTAAATACTCAGCCACCGCTTGATAGGCAGGTAGCGAAGTCGGGTCGATCTGCGCGTTCTTTGCCGATGGAAATGACGCAAACCGTGCGATGACCATCTCAGCGGTGGGATCAATATAAATCGTTTGGCCATGCACGCCACGGGCGGCAAAGGCACCATGGTCGTTATTTAATATCCACCACATACTACGGTAGCTGCCGCCTTCAAGAGTTTTGTACCCTGCCTTGGTGAAGGCTTCTTTATCGCCGCCATCTCGTATATTATCTATGACCTCTTTGGGGAACAGCTGTTGCCCATTGATCTGCCCGCCATTAAGCATGAGTAACCCAAGGCGCCCCAAGTCTCGTAAGCCGGCACTCAGCCCTCCGCCCGCAAATGGCGTTCCTTTGGCGTCAACGGTCATATATCCATCCTGCTCTGCCCCTATTCTGCTCCAAATGCGCCCGGAAAGCAGGTGCGCAAGATCCTTGCCTGTGACCCGCGATATAATCCAGCCAAGTGCGTCCGTGTTGATTGTCCTGTAGCCGAAGGCCTCACCGTGGCGACCATCTTGTGTTACAGTTTGCAAGTACTCGAAATAGCCATTTGGGCCTTCATAATCATTGGGCTTAGGTAATGGGCTTGCCGCCTTTGAATAGACCCAGATGTCAGCGTTTGGGTCGGAGTAGTCTTCGCTGTAATTCAGGGCCGTAGTCATGTCCATAACCTGACGTACTGACGCGCTTCCAAATGCACTGTTCTCTAGTTCTGGAATGATTGACGAGACTTCCACGTTATCATCCAGACGATTCTCAACCACAAGGATTTCAGCCAATAGCCCGGTGACGGACTTGGTCATTGACATAGCGGCATGCTTGCCAAACGGGTCGAGGCAGCCAAAATATTTCTCATAAACGACTCGGTCCTTATGCAGGATGAGGATACCATCTGTATAGTTTACCGAAAGCGATTCTTCCCAAGTCATCGGCTCGTTCCCACCGAGGGGAGTGAACTGCACTGTGTCGATATCATCATCTATGGCATACTGAAGCGGAATTGGCGAATCGATCCCCCTGCTCACTTGTGTGGTGGGCAGCAACTCCCGGATATGGCATACAGTCCATCGTAATTTCGGGAAACTGAAATAATCGCTTTCGGGCTGCATGATCAATTTCTCCTCCGGTGGAGGAAAACCCATCATCCAACCAAGTGTTTTAGGATCGGAGTCTTTCGCGCTCAAGGTATTTGCGGATTGCGCAGAAGCACCATGCAAGATGGCCAATATGGTAATGAAGACAATGAGTCCCGGCAGAGGCCGGCTATATGAATGTAACATGCGTACCCTTATTTTATCTGTTGTTCATCTCTTAAACATTAGCGCCGCTGGAACCTCCCGATCGATCTCCAGTCATTGCTGACAGGGCCGCAGGGCACGCTGTCTGGCCGCTCTCTGCAACGTGGAGGTGCATATCCGTTTGGGGAAAGGGGATAGAGATACCGTTTGCGTCAAACGCATCCTTCACTGCGTGTTGGAGGTCCCAATAGACTGTCCAGTAATCAGCGGTCTTCGTCCAGGGGCGAACGCAATGATAAAGGAGGCGCCGCCCACAAGTGCGAAGAGCGGAGTAATATTTACCCCTAGCGCAGCAAGCACAATCATCAGGCCAAAGGCTATGGTAAGCCAGTACACGACCATGACGAGAAAGCCTTTCAGCAGCTTAGAGAGGGCGGGCACCCGACTAAATGCGCGTTGCGCCCAGCCGCGTACAATCCGAGCGACGATGAACAGGCCGAAAAACGAGCCAGCGATTACGGCGATACGAAAGCCTAGTCCCACTCCGCCGTCGGGCGAAATCAGCCATTCGATTAAGCTGTCGGCAAATTCTTGCAGCGTCAACCGTGACCTCCCCTCAACAATAATCGCTGCGAGGTAGCTGCGCATCGCCGCCACCTCAGCCGGATCGCCACCCCTTGCTTCGAAGCTTGAGATCACCGCTGAGAACTTCTCAAAGATGAGTTCCTGTTCCTCCACCAGAGCCAGCCTCTCCTGACGCAGCGTCTCCTTCTCGGTGCCTTCGGCGGTGCGGATTTCGAGGCTTTTGTCGACTATCTCCTGTGTGGCAGTCTGCACCTGCTTCTGCCATGCAACTGCAAGGGAAGCGAGCTGCTCTGCGGTCAGAGGGACGAGCCGCAATTGCAGTTCTTCAAGGTTGAGGGATGGATCATCGAGACCGGCTGGATAAGCCGACGCCGTGTCCTGCGTCGCCTCGGTGGTCGGTTCTTCGGCCGTTACTTCCTGGGCCCAGCACATACCAATCGAGAGCATGTAGACAATGACAAAGACAATAAGGCCAATGCTGATTGAAGGGTGGAACTTGTTGTAAGTTTTATTTAATCGCAAATTTTGATGAGCACATATTGAAGTGAGATGATGTTTGATGTCTTCTCTGAAACCATTAAATATGACTGATAAAATGCAAATTGCCTTTGTCAAGAAAGCTGTTGTGATCGTTGAATGATTGCAACCTATTTCTGCCCTTGGTGACTAGAGTATCTGGAAATACTTGATTTTCGTTAGGCTACATTTTAAATTGGAGCTTTATACTATCAAGGCGAGTTGTAAGAGAGATTAATCTTGATGCTCCTTATTTATAAAAATCCTCAAATAATTGATACTGCCGAGGGCAACCTACTAGCCGGGAAATTCTTTGGTGTCGATGATAGATTCAGGAACAAGTTTGAGTTTGGATCAACAGTGGACAATAGCATCCTAGATATGGCAACATTGCTCATTCACTCACCGGCCATCGACCACAGGTGAATTGACTCCAGAAACATAGATTCTTACGTTCTTCCGGAAAGGACTGACCCTCCATTCTTTTTCCATCAAGAGAGGTCCTTACCAAACAAACTTCAATACACAGAGCTGAAACGAGGAACGACAATGAGAATCAATTCGGTATAAGAGGTGTAATCCATTCTTTCGCCAGCACGGAAGATGATCCAACCGAAAACCCTCGTTTTGGCCGTGTCGGCATACAGACAATCGAGGACGCCGGTCCCTTGGCGCAAGAGCGCATGAAAAATTTCGATTCAGAAGAGGTTATTCCCATAGCTCTTGATTTTATCAAAAAAGCCAAAGATGCCCACGGACACTTGATGCAGAAAGTATCCTGGCTTGTCCAGCCTATGGGCCAACTAATGGCCGCCCATCTTAAATCTCTTGCGGAGTACCCACCGGTACAAGGAGGCAAATCGTTCGATATGTCCAATGTTGTCGAGGACTTTATCAACAAAGGTATGCAGTAATCGAACAACCTGATTGATTGGATTTGCGAGTCTAGGGTTATCTGACTGGGTTCGCCAACCGCCTATACTGAGCGCTATAAAATGAGTAAAAGCAGACACTATTTTGTACCGAGAATGACCCGGAACATCGAGGGTAATGAAAGAAATGTCGGGTTTGAGCTCGAATTCAGCGGACTTGATGTAAATGAGACCTGTCGTTTGATTGCCAAAGTCTTTGCAGGAACAATTTCGGTTGAGTCAGAGTTTGAAGCTCTTGTGAAAACATCAGAGATGGATGTTTTTACTGTGGAACTTGACTGGCAGTTTGGAAAAAATCTCGCAAAAAAACATGGGGAACATTCTGAATCAAAAGAATCACAAGGCCTACAGGATTCCTTTATTCAGGGACTGACATCGCTTGCAGGCAAGATTGTACCAGTCGAAATTGTCTGCCCGCCTCTGCCACTATCAAAGCTTGAGCTTCTCGATCCACTAATTGATCAACTGCGTAGAGCCGGGGCAAAAGGTACAGGTGACAGCCCAGTCTTCGCCTTCGGTGTTCATGTCAACCCTGAGATACCTGATGCTTCGGCCAATAGTCTTTGCCGGTATCTCCAAGCGTATTGCATCGCCCAAGACTGGCTCATCAAGATACACGATATCGATCTCACCCGCCGCCTCACCCCCTATGTCGATCTTTACCCTGATAAATACCTCCACACTGTCCTGAATTATGATGATTCAATAGATTTGGATACCCTGATTGGGGATTACCTGAGTCACAACCGCACCCGTAACAGGGCCCTCGATATGTTGCCGCTGTTTCGTTATTTGGACGAGAAACGAATCGATCAGTCCATGGACGACGAGTTGACGAATGCAAGGCCAACGTTTCACTACCGTCTGCCGAATTGCGAAATTAACAAAGAAGGCTGGTACTTGAACGAGAGTTGGAATATCTGGTGTGTGATTGAATACTTGGCAGGTCATGAAACGCTTCTGGGTAAATTTATAGAAGCGTGGCAAAAGCATCACGCAGACCGGTTATTCCCTGGGCAACCGCCATGGCACGACGACCTCACCCAATTGCGAATAGACCTCGAATCGGCGTAACCGGCAATAACAAGTCCTTCTCTCCATCATGGATTTTCCTGTCGCTTGCTGTTCGACTGGCTGGCGGTATACCCACGCGTATCCATATAGAGCAACGCATTGAATTTAGACACCTGCAGGCAGTTATCGTCAGTGGCGGTGACGACATTCATCCAACCCTCTATGAATCTGACCCAGCCCGCGAGTCTGTTTACGACCGACAACGAGATGCACTGGAGCTTGAACACATTCGCTACGCCCAGAAGCATTGCCTGCCGCTGCTGGGTATCTGTCGCGGTCACCAACTCATAAACGTGGCATGCGGTGGCAGCCTCTTGCAGGATATTGATCTTCTACGCCAGCATACTTCACCTGGTAGGTCTCTGCTTCCAAGTAAACAAGTTCGTATTTCATCTACAACTAGGCTCATACAGGTACTTCGGAAATCCGAGATAAAGGTGAACAGCTTGCATGACCAGGCAATCGATAGGGTTGGTATCGGGCTGCAAAGCGTCGCCTTTGATCACGACAATTTTATCCAGGCTATTGAGTCGAGCAACGCACAGCCGCTTATAGGTGTTCAATGGCATCCGGAGTATCTCTTTTTTCTACCCACACAATTCAGGATATTTCGCTGGCTTGTAGAAGAGGCGCAAACTCAACCAGAAAGGTGTCATAACTGATGAGTGGGTATCTGCTATTGTTCGCTTCAGCCTTTCTGGCTGCCACCATAATCCCATTTTATTCCGAAGTGATGCTGTTCGCCCTTATCCGCCAGGGAGAGTCGGCGTGGCTCCTGATCGTTGTCGCTTCGTTGGGCAACACACTGGGTGCGGTGGTGAATTGGGTACTGGGTAGGTTTCTTTTGCAGTACCAGGATCGCCGGTGGTTCTATTTCAAGCCGGAGCAGGTGGCAAAGGCCCAAAGCTGGTATCAGCGCTACGGGATATGGTCCTTACTCTTTGCCTGGCTGCCGATTGGAGGAGACGCTCTTACCTTCATTGCCGGGGTCATGCGGGTGCGCTTGATGATTTTCATCGTATTGGTAGGCTTCGGCAAGACATGTCGCTATATAGTCATTCTGTATTTGACACGCTGGTCTATGACTTTCTAGTTGATGGATACTTACTGCATGTTTTTTTTACCTACTCCCCAAAAATATATTATGGACAACGACTATGCATGAAGATCGCCTAAAAAACCTTAATGCCAAACCTATTTCTACTAACGGAGACTACGTACTTTATTGGATGCAGCAATCCCAGCGTGCCCACTATAATCATGCCCTGGAATATGCTATTTCTCTGGCAAACAGCATTAATGTCGGAGTAGTTGTCTGTTTGGGGATCACAGAGAAATATCCCGAAGCCAATTTGCGGCATTTTGGTTTCATGTTGCAGGGTCTTAGTGAGACGCAGTCTTTTCTTCATGAACGTGGCATTAAATTCGTAATCAAAAAGGGTAGCCCTCCAGAGATAGCACTCAACTATGCAAGAAGAGCAGCTGCTGTGGTTTGTGATCGAGGCTATCTCAAACACCAACGGCAATGGCGACGCTATCTCGGTAAAAAAGCAAAACAACAGGTTACTCAAGT
Source organism: Desulfobacterales bacterium (assembly GCA_013042695.1). Taxonomy (GTDB): domain Bacteria; phylum Desulfobacterota; class Desulfobulbia; order Desulfobulbales; family Desulfocapsaceae; genus JABDPQ01. The sequence goes on from JABDPQ010000329.1 coordinate 6,898, forward strand.
GGAGGGAGATAGTATTGTCCCTGTTGAGCAAGTTTCCGATACGCGCGAATTTGCAGCCCGGACGATCAGACCCAAAATCCATAAGCTCGTGGATATATATTTGCAGGATTTATGCTTGAGAAAATCCAAAAAGAATACGCTTAACTTGGAGATTGAGGGAGGTTTAAATGTACGAAATCCTGAACAGGTGCTTTCAAACTTATCAGTTGCTGATGACGTGAAACCATCTCAACGGATTTGTGGCGGTACATCTGTTGCGAGAAAAAAATTGCAATATTTTATTCTCTCTCAACTTCAAGGCTATGCTAACAGTCGCAACGATCCAGCATCTCCCCAATGCTCAGAACTGAGCCCTTACCTTCATTTTGGTCAGATTTCACCGATAGAGATAGCTCTGAAAGTAAAGTCGTCAAAAAGTGGATCTTCACAAGACAAAGAAGCCTTTCTTGAAGAATTACTGATCAGACGTGAACTGGCTATTAACTTTGTATTTTTTGAAAAAGACTATGATAGATACTCAGCTTTGCCAGATTGGGCAAAGAAAACATTGCATGAGCATAGAAACGATACTCGGCCGTATCGGTACACTCGTAAGCAGATGGAGAATGGCGAAACCCACGATGAAGCATGGAATGCAGCCATGCGGGAAATGCGCGAAACCGGCTATATGCATAATTACATGCGCATGTACTGGGGCAAGAAGATCCTTGAGTGGACAAACACACCAAAATATGGGTATGCCACTGCTCTTTACTTGAATAACAAGTATTTCATAGATGGGCGTGATCCCAGCTCATACTCAAACATCGCCTGGATATTTGGTCTTCATGATAGACCATGGAAGGAAAGGGAAGTGTTTGGCAAAGTAAGGTATATGAACGAAAAAGGATTGCGGCGTAAATTTGATATCACTGCATACATTGACAGGGTAGATCGACTGGTCGAAAATAAAAAAACAGATCAATAGATCAGGTATTTTCAGCATTTGAGTATTGAATTTACAATTGCCAAATCGAAGGCATCCAGTTTTGTCTTTACGCTCTGCTTAGGATGTTCCTGTATAACCCTCTATCGATACCGGCCATTCAAACAAAAACACTCCTCCATGCCACACGTCAGACTTTTAAATCCCAAGCGTCGCCGGATAAACAGGAAACATATCAGTGGATACGAAATCTTAAGCAGCTTCATTATTTTATTCATTCTGGCCGGTATTGTCCTATGGGCAGCGACCCGTAAAAATCTCTACGATCCAGCGCGCCAGGATATTTCACTTGAAGCCGTGGAGGAAGTCTCTTCATCAATCGTATTGTATAAACGACCCTTTAAGCCCTGGCAATCATCGGAAAAGGCCAACGCTTCGGACGATCTAGATGTGGGGGTTTTCCCGGATTCGATTGCCTCCGACCAATGGCGACCCAAATCTCGGGTAAAGACGTTTGATCCGGAAAATCTCTATGTGAAAATCAATGGTGAGGCTGAACGGTTTTTACGACACGACTTCAAGCAATTATCGTATCTAGTGCTGCAGTCATCCAACCAAATAGAAGAGATATCAATTGAGCTCTACAATCAAGCCAGCATCGCGGGATCCAGCGGAATCTTTGCCGAACATCGATCCCCTGAAAGCCAAGTTGAACAAGATGGCCCCAATACCTTCTTTGAAACAGGCATCGGTCTTATCGGCCGAAAAGACCATTTCTTCTATCGCATCGCCGGAAACCGCTCATCTGAGTCCATTCGCAACAAATCACGACAGTTAGTGCAAAGTTTTTCCGAACTACCGGCTCCTGAAAGCGCTGTAGCATTTGGTTACCAGCTCCTTCAGGAGCTGAATATCGAGCCAGCCGATATCCGGCATCAAGCGGTCAATGTATTTCAATACGATTTTGCCAAGGATTTTTGGTTTGGAAAACCGGAGAAAACAAACCAAACAGAAGTGTTTGTCCACCGAGCAGGATCAAAAGACAGTGCGTTACAGCTGCTTACCCGGATTCTGGAGGAGCATCAGTACGAATATCAAATAATTCGAAGAACGGAAAACCTCGTATTGTTACAGCATAATTTCCTGAAGTCCTATTTCATCATTGCAATTCAAGATTTATTTGTCTTCGGCGTCGACAGAGCGGAGGATCAGGATACGAGTTTTCAGCTGCTTGAAATGATTGGGCGAGCATTGCCCGATGAAACACAACGTTAACGTAATGCCTACGACATTCAACCGAAGAGAGTTTATCAAGCGAGTTGCTTTTGCGTCCACCATCTGCGGGAGTGCAACCTATTTAGCATGGGCACCGGAGGACTATCCCCTCTCCTTAAAAGACTTCACAGGAACCAGGAGCAGACCTGAACCTCAGCAATTTACGCTGCCCGATTTCCGTGTCAAGGTGCCATCTGGGATGCCTGAAATCGGCATCGGTCGGGATATGACGACCTCAGGTCGACTGACAAAAGCTTTAGAAGCCATTGGCGGGATTACCCATTTTGTTCAACCGGGCGATGTCGTGTTGCTCAAACCAAATGTTGCATTTGATCGCTCTCCGGAGTTGGGCGCCACAACCAGCCCGGAACTCATTGAAATTCTGATACGACAGCTGCTGGTTGACTGCCGAGCTCTAGAAGTTCGGGTGGCTGACAACCCTATCGAATCACCTGCCGACTGCTTTGCTAAAACAGGGATTAAAGAAGCGGTGGAAAAGGCTGGAGGTCGTATAAATCTCCCCGATGGCAACGCCTTTCGCAACCTCCACACACCCGGCGCCGAACTTATCAAGAGTTGGCCATGTTTCTATCGGCCGCTTATTGGAGTGACAAAAGTCATTGGTGTTGCCCCGGTAAAAGACCATAACCTTTCAGGTGCTTCCATGGGCATTAAAAATTGGTACGGTTTGCTGGGGGGACAGCGTAACCAGTTTCATCAGGATATTCACACAATTATCGCCGATCTCTCAATCATGATAAAACCAACCCTCACCATACTTGACGGATCCAGGATCCTGATGCGTAACGGCCCCACCGGCGGAGATCCGGCATACGTAAAACCCTGGGATGTCATCGTTGCCGGAACCGATCAGGTGGCCATGGATGCCTGGGCATTTGTCAACCTGCTGCAAAGAGATGAGTCCACGCTGCCGCATTATCTCTATCTTGCAGAAAAAAAAGGCGGGGGAACGATCGACGCCTCGAATAGAATTCTAGAGGTATCATGAAAACCCTGCTTCGGCTGACCAATATTCGAATTATTTCCCAGGTGGTCTTTCTCGGGTTGTTTTTGTTCGCTGTATGGGCTTCCTGGACGACAAGAATTCAGGGATACCCCGTCTCCCGTTTTTTAGAGATAGATTTACTAGTGGCGCTATCTACTGCACTTTCAACCGGACATATTTACCGCTTCCTTGGCTGGTCAGTGTTACTGCTGCTGATCACCGCATTATTCGGCCGGGTATTCTGCAATTGGATGTGCCCTCTAGGAACCCTGCATCAGTTTTCTGGCTGGCTGGTCAACATCCGATCCGTTAAGGAGCGGCAGGAACAAAACCGATACCATCATCGCCAGATCATCAAGTATTCAATCCTTTTCATTCTATTGATCCTAGCTGCCTCCGGCACTATGCAAATAGGACTGCTCGACCCCATCGCCTTGCTTCATCGCAGCGTGGCCACTGGTATTTCTGTTTTGTGGGATTTTGTGGTAAGCAGCACCTCATTTACTAATCTTCAGATAGCCCCAGGAACCACAGAACGACTTTTCACCGGCTCATTCTGGATCGGTTTGATTTTTATCCTCATCATCGTTTTGAACATCTGGCATCCCCGCTTCTTTTGTCGAACACTTTGTCCGCTCGGGGCTCTTTTGGGTTTATTGTCACTATTCCCACTTTTTCGAATTCACCGGGACACAAACATATGCACGGATTGCGACCTCTGCTTAACCCGCTGTGAAGGCGCTTCCAGCCCTGAGGGCAGCCTGCGCCTCAGTGAATGCGTTGTCTGTATGAACTGCATTGATGACTGTCCTGAAAACGCACTCAGTTTCAGTCTCCCCCCGCGAAGTTCAACACCGGTAAGGCCTGCGCCCGATATCACTCGTCGCCACTTTGTCTTTGCCGGGCTCATTGGCCTCATCGGATTTCCATTGATAAGAAGCAATGGTAAAATCAATGATGCCAACTATTCACCGTTAATGATTCGACCGCCGGGCTCGGTTTCAGAAACTGAGTTTTTAAAAAAATGCATCAAGTGTGCTCAATGCATCCGCGTCTGCCCCACCAACGTCCTTCAGCCGGCTGGTCTGCAGGAAGGCGGTATAGAAGCACTCTGGACCCCAGTACTCAATTTTAATGTAGGTCACTGTCAACAAAAATGCTCATTGTGTTCATCTGTCTGCCCAACCGGGGCTATACGTGAGATCTCAGTTACCGAGAAACTTGGTTTTGGAAAATTTAAACAGCATGGCCCGGTTCGACTGGGGACTGCATTCATCAATCGATCACGATGTCTGCCCTGGGCCAATGAAATTCCGTGCATAGTGTGCCAAGAGGTTTGCCCCATTGCGCCCAAAGCCATTCAAACCTACGATGAAGAAGTCAAAGATACGTTCGGCAACCTTGTGGTCCTCCACAAACCATTTATCATTCCGGATCTATGCACCGGTTGCGGAATATGCCAAAAAGAGTGCCCGGTTACCGATCAACCTGCAGCGTATATCACTGCAGTTGGCGAAAGCCGCTCCCAGGAGCGACGCTTACTGCTGAGATATCGAACAAACCCGGAGAAATCATGAAAGAATGTAACCTCGATCGTCGTCAATTCTTAAAATCTGCCGCACTATCCGCCGCGACCATTGGTTTTTCTCAACAGGCAATTCTGGAAAGAGCCGAAGCCGCGACGAGAAAAACCGACTACTCACAGAAAATACCCCACCGGCCGCTGGGCAGAACCGGAGCATCTATTCCCATTTTACAAATTGGAACATCCCAGGCTTTGGATCAGGAATATGATAAAATCCTGCACCTTCTGTTTCGAGAAGGTGTTTATTATCTTGATACTGCACTTTCCTATGGCTGGGGATCATCGCAAAAGGCCATTGCCAATTTTGCCTCACAAATAGGAGGTCGCCATAAACTCTGGATAACCTCTAAATCGAGTGCCTGGTCATTAGATGGTTTTGCAGAAGACATTGATAAGTGCCTGGCCGACCTGCAAACGGATTATCTGGATCTCTATTTAAGTCACAGCGTCAACAATGCAGATGCAATTAATCGAGACCTGATCCAGATAGGTGAAAAGCTTAAAAAATCAGGGAAAACACGTTTTTTCGGATTTTCAAGCCATGGCGGCAATGTCGTCGCGCTGCTTAATAAGTCGGTCAAAATCGGGGGCATAGATGCGATCTTATTCAGCTACAATTTCAGGAGATATGGCGATCGTGAATTAAGCCTTGCCTTAGACAGGTGTAAAGAGGCCGGAATTGGCTTGATAGCAATGAAAACCATGGGATCCGTACCTGCAGATGCCGAGGCCGTGTTAGATTTCAAGTCCCAAAGCTTCACCCTCGGGCAGGCAAAATTAAAATCCGTATGGGCGGATGACCGTATCGACTCAGTTGTCGTGGAAATGGACAGCACCAAAGTTGCCAGGGAGAATATTGCCGCAGCAAAATCTGAAGAACAGCTCACCGCCAATGAAATTCATCAACTCAACAGGCTTGCTGCAATGACGGCACAGTATAGCTGTCAGGGATGCTCTCATCTATGCGAAGAAGCTGTCAACAAAAGTGCTAAAATAGCCGATTCCTTGAGATACCTGATGTACCATGAATGCTACGGCAAGACCGATATCGCCAAAGAATTTTATCACCTGATACCGATGAACAGCCGGTCACTTACCGAGCAGGAAACAATAATCGCTCAATCTGTGTGCCCCCAGGGAATTGATATTAAATCCAGACTCGAACTCGCTCAGAAAACATTATCCAGCTAAATCAAAGCCAGGAAGAGTTGAAAAAACATCACTATCAGTATCTATTTTAAACCTATTTCTGCAAGATAGCGCCGGGTGCCTGGGATGAATGCGGTCCGGGTCACCGGCCGCAAATGCCCTACATGAAGTGACCCGTAGGGTGTTTGCTGAGGCCTCATTATGACGATACGTCTGCAGATGCTTTTAATCTATCACCCCATTTTCAACCAACCCAAAATCAATGCTCTCGCCTTAAGGCGGCCTGGTAAGAGTCTAGCCTGAATATTTCATGGGAAAACAACAAAAATTATTTATATCCTAACAATATCGAAAGGTTATTTAAGACTTTTGCAATTATTCCAATGACACAGTTTGTACCCTTTAGAATCAATGATGAA
>JABDPQ010000332.1 GCA_013042695.1 Desulfobacterales bacterium
ATCATATGGCCATCATAAAAACTGAGATGACATGCCGCACATCCCAATCCATGCCTGACTCTGGCAAAATCATCTCCCTGATAGTAGACATGACATCGCAGACACCTCCTTCTCAAAAGATCGTCTACGAGCTCAAGTGCAGAAGCCGGGGCAGGAGATGAAGAAATGGCTGATGCATCGGTAACAGTACCATGAGCGCCAAAAACTCTCCTTACTTTGTTTAAATGATTGGAAAGTGCGTAATGGTTATTGGGCTTAACCAATTCAAGTTGCCTGGTGTGACAAGCTCCGCAACTTTTTTCAGCGTTTGCAGGGTGAGCTGGGTTGGTGATCAGATCTTTATGCGCAATCTCGACTGTATATTCTTCATCATTCCCCAGATGACATGAAACACAAGTAAACTGGTGGTTCTGATCCAATTCTACGTCATGACAACCAGCACAGCCGGCAAATTCCTGTTTGTCGCTCTCAGAAGAACAACTATAAAGAGAGAATAGAACAATGACAATTGCAAGTGAGCCAATCATCTTATGTAAGTTGGCAGCGCTCAAATGAATTGTAATATATCTAAATAAGGAACTTGGCATCAATACGAGCAAACACAATTCAATAATAACAGGTTCTCATTATACAAAAAATGTAAGAAGATGGCTTTTGTCAGAATTTCCTCAATGTGCATTTGGCCAATAGTTTTTCTAATAGGAGCCTTTTGCAAAATGATGATTTTCGTTCAAAGTCAAGGCATGCGAAAAATTTTTACCACAGGCACATAATTGATATTCTGAGCATAGAAATTTAAGCATAACGCAAAGGTTGAACGAAAAGGGCGTTTTGCAAGTGGCTCAACATACATTATCTTAAAAGCTTTGTCAGAGAGAAAAACATTATTCACCGGCGTTATAACCAGCTTTTAAAACGAAATCGACACCATATGATTATGGTATTTTATGCCGAATTAGTCAGATTTGCTCGTCGTTGCTCTGATGATGAACTATCTGTAAAAGGTTCACTTCCCGAGAGGCAGCCTGATGCCGTTTTACCAAAAAAAGATCAGCATTTGCTGATGGAAAACCCAAGTTTCCTCAAGCTTCCAATGATCCACAAGCAGTTATTGCTGTTGTATTTTGAATCACTACCTGATATAAACTGCCACAGTTATAAGCCACTGTAGCTCAGGTGGTAGAGCAACGGATTCGTAACCCGTAGGTCAGCGGTTCAATTCCGCTCAGTGGCTCCAAAAACAAATAAGGACTTACGCCCTTACGGCTTGAGTCCTTGTTTGTATGGTAATATGCCGTTTCTATAAGAGAAGATATTCAATTTGAACATTTCTCCGTTTTCAGCATAAAGCCATATTCGCTCCTATTTCAATTGTCAGACATGAATGCTATCTAGGGGTAGTATACACAATAAGCTCGAACAGATATTTACAAAAAACAATACTAATCAGTGCAATAATTCCGAAAAACAGAACTGTTTCGTCATTGGCTGACAATTAATCCCATACCGCAGTTCCAATTAAAATTATAATATAAGTAATATTGGTTTGTTCTGAATATTTTCTATGCTTGTATGAAAAATGGCTTGGTTCTTGCTGTTTGATTTCTAAATTATTCTTTACCTGGAAATTTTATAAAGCATTACATTGAAAAAGTTATTTTATAAAGAGCAGCGCCTCGTTAAGGACCGCCGGCAAAAAAATATTCCATTCTACAAGCTCATCGTATTTAAGGGAAAGCGACGAACATTAAGGCGCGCTGAAGACCGCAAAAAAGTCATTATACTTGATCAATATCGTCCTCCATTATTTGTCACCATTCTCGTAATTTTGAGCCTGAGCTTATTGGATGCCGCCCTAACTCTCATTCTGCTCGAAAAAGGGGCGGTGGAACTGAACCCGGTGATGCAATTTTATATCACGCTAGGGCACCGGGCCTTTGTGATGGTCAAGTATGGATTAACGGCATTGGCCTTGTTTATCATACTCATGCTTGATACAGTCATCTCTTCGCGTTACCGTTTTGGATCGCTTATATTTCCATTTTGCCTGCTTGCGTTTGGCTCAGTTATCATTTGGCAACTATATTTGCTGGCTAGCCATAGTTGACCTGTCTACGCAGGGGGGGCTAACCTGCTAACACCATATAGTGCTCATTTGCCACCTAAGAGCTTCTACTGGGTGCAGACTTGAGTCGCTCTTGGTGAACTTTCACATGCCCTGTGGCTGTCTGTCGGACGGTGCCGTCTTCTCTTTCCAATACATTAATAAAACAGCAATGGCTAGCATGAGAAAGTGACGCTAGTGATCAGAAACTAAATGATAAAGGGGTGATATTGCCAAGTAAGAGTGTTATTTCGCTTGGCATTACCCGTATATGTCTAAATGTATTATGAATTTGGCAGATGGTAGAGAAGATGTACTTTGTCTCTAAGCCTTTTGGCACGCCAGAAGGCTTTTGATAAAGCTGGGGTCACGGGCTCGAGAAAGTATGCTTCATGCGAGTTGAAAACATTTCCACGTCTGCTTATCTCTGCTTCAATCGATAATAAAGTCTCTTTGCATAAGAACGTTATCAATTAAATCGAATCCAAGAGGTTCTGAATATCCTCTAATGATTACAAAAGACCTCAATTGTTTTGAGACGTTACGCTTATCAGCAAGCATGTTTCCCGACTGTTCTTTGGGGAAAAATAATTTTGTGGAATGAATATTGTTTACCTCAATATCCCCTTTAAACGGAAATCCTTTTGGCAACCCCCTTTTACTTTTAGTTCGACTGTCCATTCCCTCCCCTCAATCAATGGACCACTGCTAATAAAACATTCTCCTTTTACTGTTACTTAAGGAAGTACATCCTGTAAATAGGTAATTCTACCCATGCCCAGTAATACAAAGTAGTATTGAACAACAAATAATCATATAAATACGGTCATATAGAATCACAATTTAGGAATAACTTTTTATGAAAAAACCAATTCATTTTTAACATAGTGGTGATTTATAGGTTGTTATATTTATTTGACTGAATGCTCGTATTTCCGCAGCAGCACCTGGGTGTTGTGGACCAGAAATCACAGTGAAAGCCTATTCCGTATAACTCTGCTTTTTTGTATAGTGAAAGAAGGGTACTGTTAAGCATAGGTATATTTTCAATGTTAATTCGCTGAATGTGTTTAAGTCTGACTATCGCAAGGTTGTTATCAGCAATGATCCTTCCCGCATAGGCACGAGCAATATCGATATTATTGGCGAAAACTATGATTGTTGCCAGACCAGTTGCCTTGGCGTCGGAAGGGTAATCAGGAGAACTCTGTGCAATGGAGCATTGAATGAAAAATGCGTCAAAATTAATCATATGGGCCCCTGATCAATAAGGAATACATTAATTATACCAAACAAGAAGGATTGATTGCAAGTAAATAGATGAACACTAAAGATTTTAATAAATATTGATTTCAACATTTTAGATCATAAACCTGTTATACAATTCATTGGTATTATTAAAGTCAAAATGGGTTGGTTGTGAAGTGCAAAACGAATAGACAGAGCCAAAAGATTGTTGTTGGTATAAAAGTTAATTGTGCCAATTTAAGTTGAGGCGCTTTCACCAGATCATCGATAGGGAGACAAAAAACTGCCATTTCCACATTACCAGGAAGATTTTGAAGATCTTCTGAAGAATACCCCTAGAGGTCATATAGAAAGTTTGTTGGACTCGTATGCTGATTTAATGGGGACAGAAAATCTCTGCAAAATAGTTGCTGAACAGCTAGTAGGTTTTGTTTGCCTTGAAGATGCCATACCTGAGAGTCTATCAAATTATGCCCTATTTATTAGAGACGCTATCTCAATATTTCTCTCACGGATCAGCTACTCCAGGCTCAAAGAAACCATCATGGAACAATCTGTTCTCAATTCCGCTCACAATAGCCCGGCTGAACGCCTTTTGAACCTTGCACTGCATTTTCCAACCCTTCATAAACTTGGGCAAATCATAGCTCGCAGACCCGGTCTCGATCCGATAATCAAGAACTGGTTAGTTTGCTTGGAAAGTGGCATCTACAGTACTGATATGTATGAAGATATTGAATTTCTTACAAAACAACTAGCAGATGTCTCATCAGAATTCCAAATCAACTTTCAACCACGGATACTGGCAGAGGCGAGTGTTGCCACGATAGTTCCTTTCACCTGGATAGATGTCACCAGCAATAAGGAAACAAGCGGTGTATTTAAAGTTCTCAAACCGAAGATAAAAGTAAGGTTGTATGAGGAATTGGAGATTCTCAAATACATCGCGAGATATTTTGAAGATCGTCTAAGCCGATATGGTCTCCAGCAGTTGCAGTTGACTAAATTGTTTCAGGAAATCAGCGCACATCTGGCAAGAGAAATTGACCTTGTTGCAGAACAGGATATCATTGCTAAGGCAACTTCGGTCTACGATAGATATGATAACGTTCGGGTTCCCCAATTAGCTCCTTTTTGTAGAGAAACCATTACTGCCATGGAGCATATCAAGGGTGTAAAGATAACTGAAATCGAAGCAACAATTGAACAAAGGACAGCTCTGGCGAGCTTGACATTTGAGACTATTATTTGCCGGCCGCTATTCTGGCCAGGAGATCGCGCACTTTTTCATGGTGATCCCCATGCCGGAAACATTTTAGCGGCTGTGGATAAGACTTCTAACAGGTATGAAATTGCACTAGTTGATTGGACTTTGGCGGGTTTTCTATCCAAAAAACAACGTTCGCATATGATGGAATTAATGCTCGGAATTCTTTCGAGTAATATACGGGCAATACTATCAGCTATGAGAAAGCTCGCCATTGATTCTGAAGAAATAGATCTTCACTCTCTTCCTATCCTTGAAAAACAGATTAAAACACTATTAGATTCTACAGATTATCAAAAATACGACCATTTGAAAAAAACATTTAGGCTGTTGGAGGAAATCACGCTGTATGGCGTCGTTTTTCCATCAGATCTCATTCTCTTTCGCAAAGCGTTTTTTACCCTTGAAGGCGTACTCAACGATATCTCTGCAG
>JABDPQ010000334.1 GCA_013042695.1 Desulfobacterales bacterium
TCAACCTATTGTAATACCAATACCATTACCTTGCCAAATGAGACAATTACCGATCATCTCGCCTTTATGAACCTGCCTTATACTCAGCATGGCACCACGGTAAGTATTAAGTCCCAACATGTCGATGAAACCTTATCCCGATTAATCTCATCGGGTACTGATCTTACTGATATGACGGTTCGTTCAGCTAACCTGGAGGACGTCTTTTTATACCTGACCGGAAAAAAACTCAGAGATTAATGAGATGATACATATGAGTCTGAAACGAATCTGGGCCATGTTTCTGGCCCGTAATAAAGAATTTTTCCGGGACAGAGCTGCATTTGGCTGGAATTTTGCCTTTCCATTTCTGATAATTATTGGCTTTGGTATTATCTTCAACGACAATAATCTTCAGAGCTACAAAATAGGCGTTATAACACCAGACATATCATCAACTCAGCTGGCCACAACGACGATTCCCCTGGAATTTCAGAAAAATCCTGGGCTCAGGTTTATTGCTGTACCGACAAGGACAGAGGGAATTAAAAAAATTCGCCACCATAAAATTGATCTGCTTCTTGACCCGACAACTCCAGGACATCACTACTGGATGAACGATTCATCGCCCAAGAGCGCTATTGCCGAACAACTCTTTCAGGCCTCGCTATTACCGGATAATTCGCCGATAGCACGCCACATCATCCAGGGCGAACAGATTCGCTATATCGACTGGTTCTTTCCCGGCATCATGGCAATGAACATGATGTTTTCAGCTCTCTGGGGCGTTGGTTATGTTGTTGTCCGGTACAGGAAAAACGGCGCGCTCAAAAGACTGAGAGCGACGCCTCTTACTCCTTTTGAGTACCTGAGTGCACAGCTGTTATCGAGAATTTTTTTGCTGATGTTTACCTTTGGTGTCGTCTGGATCGGTTCCGATCTTATTTTTGATTTCAGAATGCAGGGATCGGTTATCCTTTTTCTCTTCACCTTTTTGCTCGGCGGCTTAAGCCTCTGCTCCATCGGTCTTGTACTGGCGTCTCGGGGTACCAGTGAAGAGTTTACCAGCGGCGCCTTAAACTTCATTTCCTGGCCGATGATGTTTCTCTCAGAAGTGTGGTTTTCACTGGAAGGAGCACCTCTATGGGTCCAGCAGGTCTCGTGGATCTTCCCGTTGACACACATGCTCAAAGCTGCCAGAAAGGTTATGAATGAAGGTGTCGGATTATGGGAGATTCAGGTAGAGTGCAGCCTGATGATTCTCTCGACATTACTATTTCTTAGTTTGGCCGCCTACCTCTTCTCATGGAATGAGTAGCTCATGTCGATTCGCTATTTGGACGCACACCTGCATCTGCAGGACAAGCGATTTACAGATGAACGTGAAGATTATATTTCTCAGTCGCTGCAATCTGGGGTAAGGCTTTTTTTCTGCAACGCCATCAACGAAAGTGACTGGCTCCCTGTCGTCAAACTTGCGGCCAGATATTCCTCCATTGTACCTTTTTTAGGAATTCATCCATGGTATGCAGATAATTTGACAACGGGCTGGCAATCACGTTTGCAGCGTATTATTGAGCAGATACCAGGTAATGCCGGAATTGGCGAGATTGGTCTTGACAAAGCCTGTCAGGTAGATATCGGCTCCCAGCTTCTCCTGTTTAATGCACAGTTGGAACTGGCAGCCGATCAGCAATACCCCGTTTCCATTCATTGCGTCCGCTGCTGGGGAATGCTGGTTTCAACCCTTGAATCATTTGCCAGAGCACATGAACTCCCTGCCATCCTCATACACGCTTTCAGCGGTTCCAAAGAGATAATGAAACGGCTGGTCAGGCTTGGCTGTTTTTTCTCTTTTTCCTCACGTGTTACCGATCCGAAACATACGAAACTGCAAGACATTTTTATCTCAACACCGCTTAATAGAATATTGCTGGAAACAGATGCACCATATTATAAAATAGTATTAGGTGGCAACCACCAGGATCCGGCTACCAGGAGTAATGACCCAGCAGTCATCCGAGCGACATACCTCTGGGCTGCGAGACAGCACCATATGCTCCTTGAAACATTTGCACAACAAATATGGCAGAATGCAACGATTTATGCGCACCCGACTCTTATTGGGAAATAAACCATTCCAACGCCTGCTGAACAGTCATGTGGCTGTTATCGGCCTTGGCGCCGTTGGCGGATATGCTGCTGAGGGTCTGGTTCGAGCAGGGGTGGGAAGTCTCACCCTGGTGGACTTTGATACAATCCAGCGGTCAAATATTAATCGCCAGCTGCTCGCTCTGGAATCAACTATTGGGCAGTCCAAGGTCGCCGCCATGCAGCATCGTCTCCTTGATATCAATCCTGACTGCCGCGTTTATCCGATGGAGCTTTTTGCGGACCAGGATTCCATGGAACAGATAATCAGCAATAGTCCCGATGTTGTCGTTGACGCCATAGACTCGCTTAATCCAAAGTTTCAAGTGCTCTCAGCGTCCCACCGTCATGGAATTAAGACGTTCTGCTCCATGGGAGCAGCACTGCGTACAGATCCATCTCAAATCAGAACAGCAGACCTGGAAAATACCAAGAACTGTCCACTTGCCCGACGACTGAGAAAACGATTGAGAAGACATGGTATCACCTCGGGGATTACCTGTGTATACTCAACAGAACATGTAGACTTTGATTATCAGCCGCCAACAACTGAACCAACCGCCCAGGAGAGCTCCGTCGAACGCGGCAGGCCGCGAGCTACGCTTGGCAGTCTACCGACGCTCACGGGAATCTTTGGTCTCATACTGGCAAACGAGGTTATCCTTCACTTGTGCGGAATCGACCGATGATACGACTCTTTGCGGCTTTGCAGCTCAACCCTGTCAGTCGTAAGCTTCTAAACGGCCTTGGAAGTCATATGCCGGGTGCACGTGCAGTTTTAGAAGAACAACTGCACCTGACACTGCGTTTTATAGGCGAGGTGGACGGAACGACCTTTCTTGACCTCAAAGATAGTTTGGCAACAGTCCAGGCTCGGCCGGTGTGCATATCGATCAAAGGTGTCGGGCATTTCCCTCCCCGCGGCAAACCCAAGGTGCTCTGGGCTGGCATAGAACCCACTGCTGAATTAATCATCTTGCGAAACAAGGTGAATAGCGCATTGAATCAGGTGGGAATCGAGCCGGAAAAAAGAAAGTTCCATCCCCATATCACCCTGGCACGACTGAACAACAGTCCGGTGAGCAGGGTGGCCCAATTCCTCACTGAGAACAGTTTTCTACAAATACCACCATTTACCGTCGACATTCTTACGCTCTATTCCAGCACGCTGACCCACAAAGGGCCCATACATACCATTGAAGCCAAGTATCCGCTTTTGACAGAGTAGATAGGGCCTGCTTATTCGGATTTGTTCCAGTGATGAAAGTGCCTGCTGGTGGCGATTGTCGCAGACTGTTAGAAGGGCCTAACGATTTAGTCTCTATGTCAATCTGAGCCTTTTCCCATTGGTGTTCGTTGCAGAACAAACATCGCCACAATGATGATACAAATTCCAGGGATAACCTTCAGTTCAGGCCACCCGTGACCCAGTATGACTTCAATGACCAATACCAACCCGGGGTAAAGGTAGGAGTATGCCATTGTTCTTGTGGGTCCTATTACCGGGATGGCGAATTGCGTTATATAAAAACTGACGACAGTGCTAAACACTGCTAAATAGAAAACCCAGGCCCAGGTGCTTGCAGGAACCCCACTCCAGGTAATCTGAGTCAAAGCGAAACCGCCGATAGGAAGCAACCAGACAATGCCCGTAACCAGAACCCAGAATGTCATCACCTCCATTGGCTCGCCTCGATGCAGCATTTTGACCAGAGGTGTGTACAATCCCATGGCCAGACAACCGACAAAAAAGATGCTGTCTCCACGATTCCATGTCAAGCTCAGCAGTTCCTGCACGTCTCCCCGGAATATAACCCAGATGGCCCCGACAAGACCTATGCTCAGGGCCAGCAGCCGTGCTCTGCCAAGCCGCTCCCTGACAATTAATGCGGCATACATCCCTGAGAGACCGGGGACCAAGGTAAAAAGAACACTCGTATTCAAGGCACTGGTATAGCGCAAAGACAAAAACATGCACCAAAAGAAAATAACCAGGGAGCCGCTGATCAACCCATAGCGCAAGAGCGCCTTCCGGGTCGTCTGCAC
>JABDPQ010000338.1 GCA_013042695.1 Desulfobacterales bacterium
CGGCGGGGCAACTCCTCCAACAATAACATCTCCCACTTCTCCTTCTGCATGACAACTAACAACATGAATAAGCTGATGCGCGCGCATGGCGTCCTCTTATTTGGATTAGGAATCTTTTGTATTTGACGGGTCTTTGTTTCTTATCTATTGAGATGAGTAGTTTTATCAGTGTGCAGCACCAATATTCAAAGCATACTGGAGAAAAACGTAGACGACGTAAATGCTGAGCAGCCAGCCACCCTGCCATCGATAGAAGACTCCTGTTCTATTCATGGAAATAAATGTTCTGAAAGAGAAAAGGATGATCAACATTGTCGGAAAGTGGAAAAAATAGAAGTTTTTGGGAATCTCCAGTGGGGTTGCCGCGGCTGCAGCACCAATGACAAATAGACAATTTAAAACGTCGGCTCCCACAATGTTTCCAACGGTGATTTCCGGATATCCTTTGCGAATCGCTGATATGGCAGTCATGAGTTCTGGCAATGATGTGCCAAAAGCAACCATGGTTGCTGCTATTACATCATCTGGGACGCCTAGGCGAACGGCAAGCTCAGAGGCGCTGGGTACTAGAACTCGAGCACCGAGAATTACCAAAAGTAATCCACCTAAAACCATCAGCCACGAGGGTCCCAGGCCCAACTGGTCGGCCAGCTTATCCTCTTTCTCATCAAGACAGCGGTCATCACTGTTTCTTGCCCACTTGTAGGTACTATATAAATAAACAGCGAGCAGGATGAGCAGTAAAAAGCCGACCCAGCGCTCAAGCGTAGGACTTACTCCCGGCGGTGCATTAACCAGTGCCAGAACCGCCAGTATTACGAGAAGAATAGCGGATCCAACCTGCACCCAGCCCGTGCGATCAAGAATAAAGCGGTTAATCGGTATGGCAACTAGTAAACAAGAAAGACCGAATATGAGACCGGTGTCGGCAATAATAGACCCTACTCCATTGCCGAGAGCCAGGCCTGGATTTCCCATATAGGCAGCCATGACGGAGACAAACGCCTCGGGCAAGGTGGTTCCAAGAGAGACGACAGTTGCTCCGATAACGATTTTTGGCAAACCGGTTCGGCTGGCCAGACTGACAACTCCATCGACCATCCAGTCTGCACCTTTGGAAAGCAGAATGATGCAGATAACGATAACTGCCAGCAATGCTAAGATAGACAGCTCATTTACTGCATTTCGTAACACGGCCTCGTTAACGATGAATTGCCAAAGGCTGTGTTCCATTATATTCCCCGCTTATTAAGGAGGCATTGAAGACATGCTGTTTCGATGCTCAAAAAAGGTACTATCATCTATTTTGATTTGGCAGTTATGTAATTGCTAAAAGGGGGGCTAGGTTCGCAGGAATTCAAGTGCCAGCCCTTTGTCCTCAGTTGAGAATCCTTTCATATTGATGTTTTTAAACAGTTTTCCCTCAAGATCGACAAGCTTTTGTAGCCATTTTTTGTGCGCTATGACAGCAATGTTACCAAAGTGAGAAAACCCAAGCTCTTTAAAAAACTTGAATTTTTCCATCATTGCATCAAACTCAACCCCCCCAATACTGACTACTTCCTGGTAAACGTTTATTTTCTTTCCACCAGCAATTTTCTCTCTGAATAGAGCGAGGATCTTTGCCATTTCCTCTTCTGTTATCTTTCCCTCAAGACGATAGGCGATAACTTCATTTGTGCCAATATCCAGTATTTCTAGCATAAATTTGACCTCGTTTTAAACCCATACATTATGCAACTTATCGCAAAAGACTCAAAACTCCCCCAGCCAGCTACAAATACCATCATTGGATGATCATGAAGGTACTCCAGCAATCTCTAGCTTATCTCCTTCATTCATTATTGTTTTTTGTTGCGGCATCAGCGAGTATAATCATCTTTCATGAGCGTACTAGGCACATTTTATCATTGTCTGCTAAAAATATATTTTATACCAAATATTTAGCCTTATTGTCTTATTAATTATCTGTTATTATTTACGATGGTTAATGATCGGCGATGCTGACTCATTGATCACATAACCAACAAAGTATGGAATGTCACCATGACCCGTAAGCGTGTAGAAGATCTTCGCAGTCATCGATGGTTTGGAGTTCCAACCCTTAGATCATTTGGGCATCGCTCACGTATGCTGCAAATGGGCTATACAAGAGAAGAATTTACCGAGAAGCCGATAATTGCAGTGATTAATACCTGGAGCGAGATCAACTGCTGCCATACTCATTTCAAGCAGCGAGCAGAGGAAATCAAACGCGGTGTCTGGCAAGCCGGCGGAATTCCGATTGAGATGCCGGTAATGACTCTTGCAGAAGCGTTTGAACGGCCGACGCCTATGCTTCATCGCAATTTGCTTGCCATGGAAGTAGAACAGATTCTGAGGCATCATCCATTCGATGGTGTGGTACTCATGGGTGGTTGTGATAAGACGACGCCTGCACTTATCATGGGATCGGCAAGCATGAATCTGCCGACGATCTTTGTGCCAGCAGGACCAATGCTGAAAGGTAATTGGTGCGGCGAGGTCTTGGGAAGTGGCTCTGATGCGTGGAAGTACTGGGAAGAGTTGCGTGCCGGAACGATAAATGAGTGTCAGTGGCGCGAGATCGAGGAGGGGATAGCCCGATCTCCCGGTCTCTGTATGACTATGGGGACCGGTATGACGATGACATCTCTGGCGGAAACACTTGGTCTGACGTTGCCTGGTGCCTCGACCATCCCGGCGGTAGATTCTAATCATAACCGGATGGCCAGTAGTTCAGGGCGCCGCATCGTTGATATGGTATGGGAGGATATCAAGATAAATGATATCTGCACGGCAAAGGCATATGAAAATGTTTGTGCTGCTCTTATGGCTTTTGGAGGCTCGACGAATGCATTCGTGCATCTGATCGCCATGGCACGAAGATCCGGTATCCCCATGAAGCTGGATGGCTACGATAAGGCAGCACAAAAAGTGCCGGTGATTCTCAATCTTCGCCCCTCAGGGACATACCTTGCAGAGGATTGGTATTATGCAGGGGGATGTCGTGCCGCTCTTAATGTAATCTGCGATAATCTTCATCTTGGCTGTTCGACCGTCAATGGAAAAACGCTCGGGGAGAACATCAAGGATGCGCATATCGTTAATGATGATGTCATTCGTCCGCTTGATAATCCTATCTACCCGGAAGGCGGCACGGCAATTCTTTATGGCAATCTTGCACCCGACGGAGCAGTCATCAAAGGCGCTGCCTGTGACCCGCGGCTACTTAAGCATAAAGGCCCGGCGCTGGTTTTTGACAGTTATGATGAAATGGCAGATGAGATAGACCGTGATGATTTAGAGGTAACGCCCGATCATATACTCATTTTACGAAATGCCGGGCCTAAAGGCGGCCCCGGAATGCCTGAATGGGGCATGCTGCCGATCCCCAAAAAGCTGCTTAAACAAGGTGTTCGCGATATGCTCCGGCTCACAGATGCCCGGATGAGTGGCACCAGTTATGGGGCCTGCATTTTGCATGTTGCTCCTGAAAGCTATGTTGGCGGTCCCCTGGCCCTGGTTCAAAATGGCGATATCGTATCGGTAGATGTGGGTGCACGAAATCTAGAACTACTTGTTACTGCAAAAGAAATGGCGGCTCGTCAGTCTGCCTGGAAGCCCCCAATCAAAAAGTACTCGCGCAGTTATACAAAGATGTATATTGAGCATGTTACCCAGGCAAATGATGGTTGTGATTTCGATTTTCTCGAATACGACAGTATGGATTTCCCCGAACCGGAAATCCATTAATATTGGCCCACAGAAACTGTCCAGCCGGAAGGAGTCGGCCGTGAAGTTTACAGGTACTCTTGCTGGTTGTATTAATGCTTCGGATGCAGTAGTAATCAATGAAATTATTGAACAAACGGATATAGCTGACAAAATTGCTCTGAAGATCTGAAATAGCAGGAGATAGGCGTGACGGAAGAACAATCAAGCCTCTATGACGTTTTAGTCGTGGGAGGAGGGAATGCTGCATTGTGTGCAGCTATGACTGCCCGGGAAGCTGGAGCCCGGGTGCTTGTGCTGGAGGCATCTCCGAAACACTTTAGAGGAGGTAACAGCAGGCATACACGTAATCTGCGCTATATGCATGAAAGTGGTAATGATTTTCTCACCGGACCGTATCCAGAGGAAGAGTTTTGGGATGATCTCATACGGGTGACGGAAGGCAATACAGACGAAGAGCTTGCCCGGCTGACCATCAGAGAGTCAAACAATGTTGGGGAATGGATGCAGGATCATGGTTGCCGCTTCCAGCCTGCAATGCGTGGGACGCTGCATCTCTCTCGCACAAACGCCTTTTTTTTGGGAGGAGGGCGGGCTCTGATCAATTCCTACTATGTAACAGCAGAAAAACTCGGTGTTGAAATACTCTATAATGCAGAAGTAGATGATTTAGAAATTAAAGATGATCTGTTTGTGAGTGCACTCGTTAAAAGTGAGGGCTTAATCCAGAAAATTGAGGCGAAAGCGGTGGTCCTAGCCTCCGGCGGGTTCCAGGCAAACCTGGAATGGCTTCAGGAGAGTTGGGGGGATGCGGCAAAGAATTTCATTGTCCGTGGTTCACCTTATGATACAGGCCGGATGCTTCGCGTCCTGCTTGACAATGGTGCCAAACAGATTGGTGATCCCCGTCAATGTCATGCTGTTGCCATTGATGCCCGAGCCCCGAAATTTGATGGCGGTATTGTTACACGACTGGACTGTGTTTCATTTGGTGTTGTAGTGAATAAAGAGGCACAACGTTTTTATGATGAAGGTGAAGATTTCTGGCCCAAACGATATGCTATCTGGGGGCGACTTGTTGCGCAACAACCAGACCAGATTGCCTATTCAATAATTGATGCCAAGTCTATTGATTTGTTCATGCCCTCTGTTTTTCCACCGTTTGAGGCTTCTTCGCTTAACGATCTTGCACGGCAGCTTGAGTTGGACCCCGAAGCCCTGGGGCAAACCATCGGAGATTTTAATAATGGTATCCGTCCCGGTGAGTTTGACCCTGGTGAACTGGATAATTGTCAAACACAGGGGCTCAAGCCCCAGAAAAGTCATTGGGCCCGTCCCATAGATACTCCGCCTTTTTATGGCTATCCTCTCAGGCCGGGGATCACATTTACCTACCTGAGCGTTGCAGTAAACAAAAATGCTCAGGTGATAATGCAGACCAATCGACCCGCAGCAAATATATTTGCTGCAGGGGAAATTATGTCTGGAAATATTTTAGGAAAAGGATATATGGCTGGATTTGGTATGACAATCGGTACCGTTTTCGGAAGAATAGCAGGCAGGGAGGCCGCAGGTTATGTCGTCTGATAGGTTAAAAGAAGCTGAACGGGTATTAACGATATGCAACGCCTGCCGTTACTGTGAAGGTTACTGTGCCGTTTTCCCAGCCATGGAACTCCGTAGAACGTTCACTGCTGGTGATTTAAAATACCTCTCCAACCTCTGCCATAATTGCCGTGATTGCTATTATGCCTGTCAGTATGCACCACCCCATGATTTCTCCTTGAATTTTCCAAGAGCAATGGCAGATCTGCGGATGGACACCTATAGTGAATTTACCTGGCCGAGATTTCTTTCAGGTTCATTCAAGGGAAATGGCCTGGCCGTCTTTGCCATCTCCGTGATGAGCATTGTTGCCTTTGCGGCTATCTCTTTTGCCTCCAAGGGAGTCACAGCCATTTTTGGAACGCACCAGGGACCTAACTCATTTTATAGGATTGTGTCCTATATCACTATGATTTGGCCATTTTTGCTGTTGGCCATTTTTGCTATTGTCAGCCTCTGGAAGGGAGCCCAATATTTCTGGCAGGAGACTGTTTCAAATGACAAACCCCTCTTTGATAAAAAAGCACATTTTCAAGCAATCTGGGATGTACTGCGGCTGAAATATCTGGATGGCGGCGGTCATGGATGCAATTTTCCAGACGATCGCTTCAGCATGATACGCCGATATCTGCATCATTTCGTCTTTTATGGGTTTATGCTATGTCTTGCCTCAACAACTGTTGCTGCAATCTATGACCATCTTTTTCATATCCCGGCTCCCTATCCTTTCTTTAGTTGGCCCGTGATGCTTGGAACAATTGGAGGACTGGCACTTCTGGTTGGTACGGGAGGGCTGTTGGTCTTAAAATTTCGTATGGATCGTCTGCCAGCAGCCGATAAAGCCTATGGCATGGATATCGGGTTTATCAGTCTGCTTTTTACTATCAGCCTTACTGGCCTTGTTTTGCTGGTTTTTCGAGAGACAGCAGCAATGGGGACGCTGTTAATTGTCCATCTTGGCCTGGTCTTGGCGTTTTTTATCACTATTCCTTACGGCAAGTTTGTGCATGCTCTCTATCGCTATACAGCGCTTGTACGCTATGCGCAAGAACAGTCCGAGGCTGAGTAACACTTAAAACGAGCTCTGTTTCTATACATAGGGCATAAGTCCGAATCATCTTGACATGCTTCGTCACTCACGTGCGGTGACCTGCTCACAGCACTCCCGGGCTGCTCCGCTGGCCTCCTCATTCGTTGCTTGTTTCGTCAAGCGTCTCGAATCCATGACGCCATGTATAGCCTATCTCCCGTATGAATAATATTTGGATACTCTTGTCAATGAGCTTTGTCTACCCCATCCAATAAGAGTTTTCAGATAGCTGAATTGCATCATTATTTCATCTGAGCCACTTGCAAAACGCCCTTTTCGTTCAACCTCTACGTTATGCTTATATTTTTATCCTCGGAATATCAATTACATGCCTGCGGTAACAATTTTTTGCATTCCTTGACTTTGAACGAAAATCATCATTTTGCAAAAGGCTCATCTGGAAATCATTAAGGTGACGTGCAGATGAGAAAAAGATTGAAAAGGTATTTTCCTGCCTTACATGTAAAGCAATGCGTAATAATAACCAATGGCTCTCATAGGAGGTGACATGAATGATAAATCTTGATTCTACGCCAGAATTTGTCTCCAAGGTGTACGAAACCATGACTCGAAATCTTAAGGTTGTTAGGGAAAGGCTGGGTCGTCCTTTAACTCTGGCTGATAAAATTCTGCTCTCTCATCTTGACAACCCCGAAGAACAGGAAATGATTGCCGGTAAGAGCTATCTCTATGTGCGTCCTGATCGAGTCGTTCTCCAGGATGTCCTGGGACAATCCGCCATGCTGCAGTTTATGCAGACCGGGCGCGATAAAGTGGCAATTCCGACGACGATTCACTGCGATCATCTGATCGAGGCGCGGGTGGCGGGAGATCTTGATCTCAAGGCATCCAATGCCGAAAATAATGAAGTTTACGATTTTTTAAAGTCCGCCGCCGCTAAATACGGGGCAGGCTTTTGGGCTCCCGGTGCTGGAATTATTCATCAGGTAAACATCGAGAACTATGCGTTTCCCGGTGCGGTGATACTCGGAACCGATTCACACACTCCAAATTCAGGTGGGATCGGTGCTTGTGCTGTTGGTGTTGGTGGTGCAGATGCCATTGATGCGATGGCTGGATTGACCTGGGAAGTGCTTCATCCGAAGCATATCGGGGTATTGCTCACCGGAGAATTGAGTGGCTGGACAGCACCGAAAGATATCGTTTTATATGTGGCAGGCGAGCTGACCGTTTCTGGCGGCACGAATTCCATTATCGAATATTTTGGACCCGGGGCGCAGTCAATCAGCTGTACTGGTAAAGCAACGATTACGAATATGGGTGCTGAACTGGGTGCAACCACTTCGATATTTGCTTACGACAACAATATTGCCAAATATCTTAGGGCTACCGGACGTGGCGAACTTGCTGATCTTGCTGATCAACATCGTCACATGTTGTCTCCTGACGAAGATGTCATGAAGCATCCGGAGAACTATTACGATCGTGTCGTTGAAATCGATCTTTCCACACTGGAACCCCAGATTGTTGGCCCCCATTCGCCGGACCGTTGCCGGCCGATCTCAAAACTTGCCAAGGAGGTGGAAGAGAGCAACGGAGAATTCATAGATGAGATTTCGACCTGTCTTATCGGCAGCTGCACCAATTCATCTTATGAGGATATGAGCCGGGCAGCTGATATTGCCGAGCAGGCCAAAGCGCGCGGGCTTAAGAGTTCGGTACCATTTATGGTGACGCCTGGTTCTGATCAGATCCGTGCCACCATCGAAAGAGACGGTCAGATGGCATCCTTGAAAGATATTGGCGGAACTGTCCTGGCAAATGCTTGCGGACCATGTATTGGACAATGGCGCAGGGATCCTGGAATAGCAGGAAAACCCAATACCATCGTAACATCTTACAATCGTAATTTCCCACGCCGTAATGATGGCCAGCCTACCACCATGAACTTTATTGCCAGCCCCGAGATTACTGTCGCAATGTCCATAGCGGGGCGCCTTTCATTCAATCCCCTGACGGACACACTGAGCGATGCCAACGGGCAGCCGTTTACTTTTAGTCCGCCGCAAAAGGCTCCTGATGTGCCGGAAAAGGGTTTTAAGAAAGGACGAGCAGACTTTTATTTTGCACCACCTGATGATGGAAGTGCTATTGAACTGAAGGTAGACCCGAACAGTCAACGTCTGCAACTTCTTGAACCATGGCCTGCATGGGATGGTAACGATGTTGTTAACGCGCCTGTCCTGCTTAAGGCAAAAGGGAAAACCACTACGGATGCCATTTCACCGGCAGGCCCGTGGCTGAGGCTGCGCGGACATCTGGATAAATTCAGCGACAACATGTTCATGGGTGCAATTAACGCCTACACCGATGAGGCTGGAAAAGGTTTGAATGTATTAACGGGAGAAAAAGACGTTGGATTTTCAACTATTGCCCGGGATTATAAAGCTAAGCAGGTTACCTGGGTGGTTATTGGAGACCATAATTATGGTGAAGGCAGCAGCCGAGAACATGCAGCTTTGTCTCCCAGGCTTCTTGGAGCAGCAGCTGTAATTGTGCGAAGTTTTGCACGAATTCATGAATCCAACCTGAAAAAACAAGGACTTCTTGCCCTGACATTCAATGATCCGGATGAATATGATATGATCCGCGAAGATGATCGAATCGATTTGGTGAACCTGGCTCAATTAACGCCTAACCAGCCCGTTACCTGCATCGTCAATCATGCAGATGGAACAAAAGACACCCTGCAGTTGAATCATACCTATAATTCAGCACAGGTTGAGTGGTTCAAGGCTGGTTCAGCATTAAACCTGATGTAATGAAAAAAAACTTCTCGAGATGGCGTCAATTGTTGACGCCATCTTGTTGAATTATGGTTTTTTTTTGAGAACTTACTGTAGCGATTTTTAACGCCAAATCAACCGAGGCTTTTGT
>JABDPQ010000450.1 GCA_013042695.1 Desulfobacterales bacterium
GTTTGGAATATGCAGATAGCTTTCACTTATCTCGTATGGTTTATTAAGTATAGGATCAGCCCAGTTCTGCCATTCAAGCCAATGAGCAGTTTCAGTAACCCGCATCACATGAGCAGCCACTTCTGGATAAAGATGAGTTGAAACAGGTACGCCAGCTGCCCCCGCAATAGCAGCAGCTCGTAACCATCCAGTTACTCCTCCTATACGCATGAAATCAGGCATTACTAGATCACAGGCTTTGTTAGTCAATGCCTTGTGTATGTCTCTCGGACCATAGAAGTTTTCTCCAATCTGAATCGGTGTTTTAAGTTGAGCGGTTAGTCGTGTGTACCCATCTAGGTTATCGTACAGTATTGGCTCTTCAATCCAATCAAGTCCCAAATCATCAATCATATGGCAGCGTCTGAGTGCCTCAGCCATATCAAGACCTTGGTTGAAATCCACCATCAAATGAATGTCATCGCCAACTGATTTGTGAACAGCTTCGACCGATGCAATATCCTCTTTTGGGTTTTCACGCCCCATACGCAATTTTAGACCAATAAAGTTCCCTTCTTCTACTAACTCAACTGCCTCGGCAGCAACTTCATCCGGCGAACATAACCATAGGCCGTTACTGTTATAGGCCCTAACCGGGCCGATCGAGCCGCCCAGTAAATTGCAGAGTGGCATGTTAACTGACTTTGCTAGTGCATCCCAAGCAGCCATATCCAAGCCCGCAGCAGCAATCATAGATAACCCCTCGTAGCCAACAAAATGGAGGGATTTCCTTGCGGTCTCAAAAAACTCGATTGGAATGACCTGTTTTCCCCGTAACAGATTTCCAAGATCATAGAGTGCAGGCACTAGATACCGCATAGATTTGATAATATACGGTTCCAAGTAGCTCCGCCCAGTAATTCCCTCTTCAGTGTGCAGATCAATCAATATCAGCGGCCAATCTTCAATAGTCGCAATACGAGCGACAACGGGTCTCTGAAGTTTCAGTACAACAGGTCTTGCTTCCAGTTCTCTGAAGGTGAGAGTTTCCTGTTTCATCATTAAATGTCCTCGATCTCAATGTTTAGGATATTGATGTCGGATTTTTAACTAATAAAATGAACAATCATAATCTAATCACATAATATAGCCGGTAAATGACTAGATGTGGTGGTTGCAGAAATCTGAAGATATCGGTTGGCAGTCCTATGAAAACATATGAAACGTATTATAAAACTCCTTCCTGTCAAGGTGCGAGAAAACAAATAATACTGAGGGTTTACATTATTATGACCAAGGTTAAGTCGACGGAGTTATTGCGAGGCGGGGGGTTCACAGACATAATGTCAGACATCAGGAAGAATCTATAACCCAAGAACTCTAGATTGTAGTATAGGAAATGGATGCTCAAATATTTCATCATTGCATCATTCACGATCATTTTTGGCATCTTAGGTTATGGATACTGGCGGGTCTCAAATTACGGATGGTTGTATTTTGATATACGTGATGTCTCACCAGGGCTTGAACGGAAGTACGAACTGATCAAAAATGCAAAAATCACTCTCTTTGATTCAGATGGTCGTAAACTAGCCGAAGGTCAAAGCGATAATGATTTTGGGGTAGTATATCTGCTACACCCTGAAGTTGGCTATTGTGTTGAAGAAGAGAAAAAAGCTCCCTTTTCCAAAGAGTCCCGACAAGACTGGTACGATTGTTATGAAAAACATGCGAAATGGATTGTTACCTGGGTAAGGAATACATCACACTTGAACATTGAAATTGATGAATGTGTCCTTAATCAGCTACCAATATCGGTTAAAGAATACAGAGACGATTGGTGGCTATGGTGGGTTCCTTTGCCACACATTGGTGGTCCAACTTCTACATACTTCAGCATCAATTTGGACATTGATCGTGAAAATTGCAGAGCTGGGAAATAGTGACACTCGTGACAACTACTTACTTAATTCTGCTTGCTCCTTCTTATCTAATGTCCTAACAAAATAGATGCCGCCGGGTTGGACAGCCCTAGACTGCAGATAAATAGGAAGAACCTTAATTCAGATAAATCTTAAAGTTGCCATGATACCAAAGCGGTTTGAAACAATCGTTTTTGCTTTCTTTATGTCACTGATGATGTCATTCCTGATGTCCGGGGTAGTCACTTTTTTTAATCTCGGCATTGTCGACCATTTTGTCATTCTGTGGATCAAGGCATTCATCAGGGCATTTGCTATAGCCTTCCCCTGTGTTCT